>CAIMFA010000390.1 GCA_903840185.1 uncultured Lentisphaeria bacterium
AACAGAAATCCATGCAGCGCATTGTCGCACTGAAAATACTGCTTCCGGCGCTGGTCAACAATAAAAGTTCCCTGGAGCGGTTTTTTCGGGAAGTGCGGACTCTGGCCAAAATTGAACACTCGAATATCGCGCAGGCGATAGAGGCCGGGATTGAAGATGACGTCTGTTATTTTTCGATGATGTATATCAAGGGAGAAGACCTTTCATCCGTTATTAAACGAAAAAAACGGATTGATGAAATACCGGCATTAAAAATCATCCGGGACGTCGCCGCAACGCTGGATTACGCCTGGCAGAAACACAAGCTGATTCACCGCGATGTGAAGCCGTCAAATATCATGCTGACCAGTGAAGGCGAGGTCAAACTGCTCGACCTCGGTATTTCTAAAATCTACGGCATTGATGAAGAGGAGCTTACTCAGAGCGGCGTGATGGTCGGCTCGCCTTATTATGTCAGCCCTGAACAGGCCAAAGGCGAAGAAGTTGACTTCCATGCGGACATGTATTCGCTGGGCGCGACCTTTTTCCAGATGGTCACCGGCCAGCCGCCGTTCGACGCCGAAACCACTCTCGGCATTGTCAGCAGGCATCTATGCGACCCGGTGCCGGACCCCAGGGAGATCAATCCGGACATCTCCGAAAAAACCGCTGCCATCATAGTAAAAATGCTGGCTAAAAAACGCTATGACCGGTTCCCCGACTGGAAGCGGGTCATTAACGAATGCAATGATATTATTGCGGAAAAAGAGAGCAGGAACGCCGTTGCGCCAGGCAATCCGAAATCAAACAAACCGGCTTTCGCTTTTCGACGTGTGGCAATCCCGCCGAGAGTGCAGCGGCTGCTGTTTACTCTGCTGATTATGATAATCGCCCTGGTGGTGCTGGTTACTTACAGCAACAAGGAAAATGCCCGGAAAGAGAAGGAAAAAAGCTTTGTTGCCGCAATTGATTTTGCTAAAAATTGTTCATCCACCCAATATCAGGATGCATTTGCCCGGCTGGAATATGTAATCCGCAATGCCCCTGCTGAATATGCCGTTCCTGCCAAAGAACTGCTCGATAAACTGAATGATAAAATTGTTGAGGACAAGCGGGTGGACGAAAAACACAAAATTGAGGCCGCGGTGTTAGCGCTGCGGCAGAAATCCTACGCACTGGAACAGCAGGGCAAATTTCAGCAGGCAATTGAGCTGTGGCAGTTCCATCTGGAGAACAGCCCCTGGCGCAGCAGCCAGGTCTTCCGCGATCAAGTTGACAAAATGATCAGCTTAATCAAAGAAGAGCGTGTTCAAAAAGAGAAGAAACATCTGGATTAACAGAGATTTCTGTCGGAAGCTATCGCCGGGCGTGAATCCCTGAAAAACGGCACATCCACGCCAACATACGCCGCGGCTCTGGTCGCTGCTTGTAGTGTTTCTGGAGCATTTGCAGCACTGCGATGGCATCGATACTGTCGCCGCCCATGCTGGCGACTCCCGCAATCTTTTTTTATCAATCTCAAACAAGAAAGTAAAATGATTTTTTAACTCTGTTTTTTGGGGAAGAAGAAAGAAAGGCAGCCTGCTTCAGAAATTAAACAGGCTGTCGAGATTGACGGATGTCAGGATTAATTGCTCAGGAACTTGGTAACTGCTTTACCAGGATATGAGCGAAGTAGTCTGGTTTGGCGTGGGATGATCCGTTACCGAAGAGCTGCGCTTTGACGAGCGCTTTTCCTTCGTTAAACAGATTGAACGTAAAGGCCAGAAGAAAGCTGTCTGGAACGGAATCCATATCGAGGCACCACGGCAGTGGAATTTCCACCTCCGAGTCGTAGCCTGTTGCGGTGCGTCTACTGCTGTAAGTCAACCCTTGCGCTCTGGACTGTTTCTGTGCGTCGGCACAGAACGCGACAGCCTTTTCCCTGCCGTCGTCCGGCAGCAGGAATAGTTGCCGGACTTTCGCCCCCGGTTCCCCGGCCATGAAGAGCTCGATGCTGCTGCCTGCCCATGGTGTGCCTGAGCGCTCAATGCGGGTGTCATTTACAGAAAATTCCATCTTCAAAATGTCGCCGGCAAAAGAAAGTTTCACTGTGGCGCAATGCTCCTGTTTATACCAGGCGTCGAAACAGGAGACCGCACTGGAGAAGATGAACTCCATCGGCAGTTTGACGGGCAGCGCGGGCTGTCCTGGTATGGTCTGGAGCAACAGTTTGACGCTCTGTCCGAACTTCGCCTGCTCCGACAACCCTGCTTTCAGGCGGAAGACTTCAGTCTGTCCCGGCGCGAGATTGTAAGGGAGCGCATCAGCTTGAAGAATGAGCGTGTCCGGCGGTTCCGACTGCAACTTTACGGAACCTTCCACCTTGCAATCCCACTTGTTTGAAAGGGTGATTTCCACTTCACTCCCGGACGAGGAGCCATCGCTGTATTGTTTGCAGCTTCCCAGAGGCTTAGCAGTTACAGAGGCGGTTTTGGGAACCGGCGGCAAAGCGCGCAGCGCTTTCTCCAACCCTTTCAGAACCGCGTGACAGTCTTCGTGAATCAGTCCTTTTTCGTCAACGGGCAGATCCCAGGTTACAGCTCCGCCATAGGCATTGACCTCCTTCACGAAGAGCGCAGCCTCTTCAGAAGTGAAGCGGACCGGCCCGCGGCACCAGAACTGGCCCAGGAACGTCAGTACCTGATAGGTTTCGCGCCCCTGCCAGGTTCCGGCATGATCTAGCAGGAAAGGGTCGTTAATTTCGCCTGCGGTGTAATCCTCTTCACTGTCCATTTCGACCGGAGGGTAGAGCACACCCGGATTCCAGGCAACGCAACTGTCCGGATTGCCGGCGCGGGCCGCCGCCGCAAAACTCCTGAAATTTGGTTCATCGTCGCGGCGATACATTTTGTCAGCGCAATAAACGCCGTCAAACCACCAGCCTTCGACTCTGGAGCCCCAGCGCAATGACCATTCGCGGATTACAGCCTCCCAGTTCCGCTGTCCCTGGCTGACGCGTTCATCCACGCCCTCGAAATCCTTTGCAGAATAGGAGCCGCTTATCGGCGACCACTGGGAAAAATCCCACGGCGGTGTAAACTTCAATTTGCGCACAGCCTCCACGTCATGCATCGGCGCATGGGAGGGCAGATAGGCAAGCAGCCGGATTCCGCGGCTGGAAAGTGAACCGTGCAAATCCATCATCAAATCTCTGCGCGAACATTTGCAGGGTTGTACTCCGGTCAGGCGTTCGTAAGTGGCGTTGGGCGAACAGAAGTGACCGGAATTCTGCCCCAGCGTGAGGAAGCAGTAGCTTGCTCCGGCCGTCTCAAGCTGGCTTGCCAGTCCTTCGCAGTCGAAACCGTCCACGCGTCTGTTCCAGTCCGCCGCGGACATTCCGTCGCTGGCCATCGAGCTTGGCGGGTCGGCCAGAAAGTGCACAAACGCGCCCCATCGGGCATCTTTGAGCCATGCGGCTCTTGAATTTCTCATCTTAAATAACCTTCCGTGAAATTTATTGTTCCCGTGAAGTTCTATTTCACGAGGTAAAGTTTTGCGAAACGTTCAGGGTCCTTGCCGTCGACTATGCCGTTACCCAGAAGCAGGGCATGGCGGTCGCCGCCCTTGTCGGCATCATTTACGGCCAGAGAAAAACCCAGTAATGAACCGGCCCCGGGACTCTCTTCAAGTCCAAGGGAGCGCCAGGGGAAGAAAACTTCATAGAGAATGTTAGCGCCGTTACGGATGACAGTGGCCTTGACTGACGGATCAGTGCAATTGGCTTTCATGTCCGGAGCGTCCGCTCGCCATCTCCACACGACCGGCTCTCCGCCTTTCGAGGGGTGCGCCACGCCGTATTCGAAAATTCTATGACCGTTGAAACGGCCATCGCCGATGTTGTTGTAAAGCCAGGGGGATGAAGCATCCATGTCAAAGGCAATCTGGAGAGAGTCGTCCATCCACATCGAAACCGGATCGGCGATCTGGTAATGGAAGTCGTCGCTTACGTCCACCAGTAAATGAAAGCCTGATTTTCCAACAGCAGCTTTGACGATGGCTGAGCAATCAGCCGGAGCGATTGGCCTGGGCCATGGCCCCCATTTGCTGATGTCCACCACCGGCACTTCGCTCCAGTCAATAGCGCCTTTGGCGTCTTCATTCATGATACGGCAGACCAGCATGGTCTGGTCAAAGTTTTTTTCCACTTTGAATGGTATTGAGCCCATGCCTTGAACTGTTACAGTACCTTCCATGCGTCTGCCTGCGGAGAACCCAGGGATGTCCAGAGACAAGGTCAGCGGTTCATTCTTGACGGCCATTGCCTCAACAGAGCTTGAGCCGCCGCCGCTGACAGCGAGAGTTGCCTTTATCCTGCCATTGATTCCGGGAAGCAGTTGCGCTGCGGCTTTCATGCTTTTTCCATCGCTGCTGATAAGACAGTCCAGTTTTTTAAAGACCATCGGAGGCAGTACCTTGAGCGGCTGCGCAAGCCAGACGCCGTCGTCACTGTTGCCGACCAGAAGATAAGCGCCGGGTTCGGCTTGAGGACTGATTTCCAGTTTATCGTTTTTGGGTGTGACTCCCGGCAGCGCTGCGGCTTTCTTCAATTTTAACGGAAGGATGTCGCCCGGCACGCCGGTGAGAAGCGGCAGCTCTTTCATAGAGAGCATTTGTACCCCTTCTGGCAGTTCAAAATAACAGGGGCTGGGCGAAAGTTCCACGGCCCGTGAATCCTTTGCAAGTTTTAGCTGGCGTCCCATCATGTCGGTTCCCCTGACCGGGATGCCGGGCAGGTCGATGGTCTCCACTCCTTTCAATGTCCAGGCGGCGCAGACGGTTTTAGAGCCTGCACTGCCCAGTACCAGATTG
>CAIMFA010000391.1 GCA_903840185.1 uncultured Lentisphaeria bacterium
CCAGGATACGGTCAATATTGATAATTTGACCGTCCGCCAGACCAAAGGCGAAGTGGTCAGCACCGACATTCAAATCAAATCCAGAATAGATATTAATCCGCTGAAAGTCAGCGCCACAATAAAAATGAAACCTGTCTCCGAGGAGTTGATCAGCATTCTGTTTGACTTTATCGGCGGGTACAATCCGGGACGTATCGGACTGGCTTATTTCGGACAAATTGATTACAATGGCAGTACCATGGTCAGTAAAGGCAATCTCGGCCTGGAGCGCAGCGGCAGTGCGATGATCATGGGCAAAGCTTACGAGCTGCCGCCGTTCGGTTTTACAATGAATCACGACATCACGGCGGATTTAAACCGTAAAGAAGTGAATTTGAATAAACTCAGCGCCTCGCTGCTGGAAAAGAACCGCAGTGTGCTGGATTTAAAATTAATCGCGCCTTCCGCATATTGCTGGGATGAAAACCGCAGCGGTTTCAACGGAACTCCGCCGGAAATAAATTTGCATATCAGCGATTTGAACCTGAAGACAGTCCAGCTCTTTATGCCGTCCGAATCCGGAATAAAAATTCTGGACGGCAGGCTTAATGCCGATATTGACGCTTCTGCCGGAAAAATAGAAGATACCATAGAACTTCGCACCCGGATCGCGGTGACGAATCTGGATATGAATGCGCCCGGTATGCAGTTAAGGGATTATAACTTTGACCAGAACTCCAGACTATTTATTGAAAAGTTTAAAAAGATCAAGCTGGAGCAATTCGCGGTGCTTATAAGCAAAGGGAAAGCCAAACTTGCAGGGTTGAGTTTGAACGGCGGACTTGATCTGGATACGATGAAAACCAATGTGGTATTTAAAATATCGGATATTTCCGGCAGCACCGTGGAAGGACTGCCGCTGAGCGCGGAAGTGCGCAAGACGATCATGTCCAATCTCAACAAACTCACGCCGCCGGGCGCGGAGATCGCCGGACGTTTTGATGCGTCTTTGAAACAGATGACAATGAATCTAAGCGCATTGTCAGTCAATCTTTCCCAGAATTCCCGGAAGACGCTCAGCGTTGATTTAAGCCCGTGCAATATCAATCTGAAAAATATGTCTGAATTTGTGAACAGTCCGCCGGTGATGAATGTCGAAATAAACCAGCTTGGTTTAAGCCAGTTCAACGGGTTCATGAAGGCATCCGGGAACGAGTTTAATGCCGGCGATTTGTCAGGCAAACTCAAAGTCAAGTTTTCGGATAAGTTCACCAGGATGGCAGTGACCGGCGGTCTGGCGCTGAACAATATTGATATGTCGCTGCCGGGGGATAAGCGGTACCAGAATGTCACCATCAATCAGGCGGTGGATTTGCAGATGGTCAATTATAATGAACTTAAAATTGCCAGCCATTCCGCTGAAATTCTGGTCAACCGCCAGAAGGCGATGCGCTTTGACGACAGCGGCACGATAAACATCGGGCAGGGGGATATGACGCTGAACGCCAGTATCGTCTATTTAAATAAAAATCTGGTCAATCTGTTTTATGCTTCCGAGCTTACCGAACTTGACCTTAACGGCAAACTTAATCTTGAAGCCGCTGATAAGTTCCAGTCATTTCAGGTGAAGGGCAATGTGAATATTGATAAGCTTTACAGCCGCCAGATTACTTCGCCTGTCAGCGGACAAGTCGTGATCAATATCCAGAAAAAGGACGCGATGCTTAATTTCCGGAGAGTTTATCTGGAACTGTTGAACGAAGGCAGGACTGCCATGCAGGTGGCTGCTGATGGTCAGATGCCGGAAAAAGGCGGGCGGACAATCATCAATCTTTCTTCTGAAAAAATTGATGCGCTGCTGATTCAAAAGTTGTGTGCAACTACTGCCTCGGAGAAGAAGCCGGCCGTCCCGGCGAAAACGAAAAAGGCCAACGGCAAAGCAAAACCGCAGATCGAGAAAAAAGAACCGGCCTCTTTCAATTTCGGCAATAATGAGATTATCGCCACTATTAACCTGAAAGGAATCACTTACGGACCGGAGATCAAGGCCGGAGTTAATGGCAGAATTGTCGCGGTTGATAATATCCTGGATATCGGCCCGATGAATTTTGTAATCAATGGATCTCCGGTTAATGTGAAATCCAAACTGGTCAGCAATCGCGAAGGAATTGCTTACAGTTTAACCGGTAACATCAAAGAGCTTAACATTCATCCGCTGCTGCAGCCGTTTGTCGAAGGCAATATGCGCAATATTGAGGTTACCGTTGAGTCCCTGGACATGGATATCAAGGGCGTCGGGGTTGATACTCCGGATTTATGGAATAACATGACCGGGCCGGCCAATATCACGCTGCGGAATATTTCCATCCCCAATGAATTCGGTCAAACAACATTAGGCCGCATTATAATTATTCCGTTTGAAGTGCTGTCAAAACTTCAGGGCATGAATTTGAATATGAAGCCGGATTCCGGAAAGAAGACTAATCAGGCATTTGCATTCGTCAATAATTTTTACAAGAGTACTGAAACTATTCATTTAAATACTGGAACCGCGGAACTGCTCGCGCAAAACCGGAGAATCTATGTCAGTAAATGCGAGTTCAAAGGTGATCTGGTCAACGATCTAACGATTAAAGGCTATGCCGGTTTAGGCTCTGACCGCGGCCTGGATGTCAAATCCAATCTGACCATGAGCCAGCTTTCGGCTCCGGTGCATATTACCGGAACTGTTGATAATCCCCAATATAACATTCAGGATACTGTCGCCGCGTTTTTAAAGGACAATGCGCTGAACATCATTAATGCAGGTGCGGAAATTATCAAAGATGGCGGCAAGGGACTGGAAGGTGTGTTGAACAAGACCCTGGATGTCATAACCAATCCCCAGAGCGACGGCAGCAGTAATACCAATTCCACAGCGCCGGCTAAGGATAAATCAAATAAAACGGACAGCGCGAAAGCACTGGAGCAGGGCGTCAAGAAAGTTTTCGATTCGCTGTTTAACTGATTATACTCTTCCCGGTTATGGTTAAAATTTTCAACAGTGCAGAGTATAGCCGGGCATTATGGAGATAAGGAAATGTTTTTTAATAAAATAAAGCTGGAAGCAATGTTGTCAGGCAGATATAAATGCACTTTTCTGACCATAATATTTATTTTGTTTTTTGCGGCAAATCCGGCGCTGGATGAAGAGCATTTTCTGCATACGCCGCTGCTGGTTGTATATTATCTTTTTCTAGTTCTGGCTCCATATTTTATAACGTCGAAAGTAAAAGTGCTGGCAATTACTCTGCCGTTTGGTATTGCCGGGATAGCCGGCAAGCTGCTGTTTGATTATTCTTCTATAACCGCGAATACCTTCGCATTTGACTGTTTTTTCGGTATTTTGCTGATTTCCTTTGATCTGGTGCTTATAGCCTGCGTGATCTTTTACACCTGTTCGATGAAAAAAATATCGCTGGAATCAGTATTCGGCAGTATTCTGACCTATTTTCTGATAGCATTCTGTTTTGCTGACTTCTTTTTCATTATCAACCGGGTTTCGCCAGGCGCTTTTGCGGGAGTCGGCGATACTGATGTGGTTGCGAGTTTCAGGAATATGCTTTATTTCAGTTTCACCACGCTTACAACGCTGGGGTACGGCGATATTGTTCCGCGTTCGGAACTGGCTAAGCGGCTGGTCTGTATAGAGGTTCTTATCGGAGTGCTTTTTGTCGCCGTATTTATCGGCAGGATTATCGCGCTGTTTACCTCCTATCAGATGCAGCGCGGCCTCCGGCGGCCGGTAAACAAGCGGATCAGCACCTATAAAGTCCGCCATCGTTCCATCCGCGGTATTAAAGGTCCCGGCTTTGCTGTCAGGAGCAGAAAGAAGAAGTCCATGTTCAATGTCGAATGATTATCAGCAGTCCGCCGTGATTGGCAATATGACTTTAAAACTCGATAATCTGCGCATTGATTCGATAGAGATTATTGACTGTTCAAACGATGCCTCGCTACTGGCAAACTGGGGAAAGCGTCTGTACAAGCTGCTGCTGACCGGAACCTTCGCCGGGAGCGGTGAATGGAGTTTGTCATTCAATATTTAGGGGACTTATTCTCGCACAAAGTCACAAAGGCACGAAGCTGATGGAAGATTTTACTTTCATAATAAATGCGTTATTTGAATATCCAATATCCCGTCCCGCCCTGCGGGATCCCGCAAAGCGGGAGAATATCCAATATCCAACGGCGAATATCCAATATCCAAGTGAAAAACACACAGCCGATATTTTGATTCATAAATTCCTTCTCACAATTCCGGCATGCTTAGCCGGATGAACATGATAAAATATCATGCCATTCGCCAGTTGTTTTTCAAAATGTACTAAGTTATAATCCTGTTAACATGCTTCAGTGAAGGCAGTTCATGATAGTTGTAATGTGCTCAGAATCTCTCTCAGAAAGCAGACAAGTATTCAGCAATACCCAGCGCTTTCTCCCGATATAAACCAACCCATGATTTCTGGGCATCCGGACATTTATCGCCAAGCTTCTCAAAAAACTCCGCAACGACGAGGCAGGCGGCCTGATCGGCCAGCAGAAGATCAACTGCTGCATGCTGGAACAGCGCCGCATCACGTGACGACTTCTCGTACAAGGCGAACAGCCCGAAGTGAAGTCCGATCTCCCGTCCGGTGACAGCCATGGACTCCAAATACAGCAATTGACGCCGGATGTGCTCCATCCGGGATGGCACGGATTGACTCCCTGACCACCAGTGCGCGTAACCTGCAGGCGTATTGTCGGCGCATTCCAGTGCAGAACTCATGGCGGATATCGCCGCCTGATAGTGGGGGCTGGCTTGGTGCCAGGCATCGGAGACTGCTAGCAAAAGGTCTCCAAGCGTTCCGGCGTTATATGAAAATGCACCGTTCGTCTTTAAAGCCTCGCCGCCCATCCGCCAGTTGGAATCCTTCCCTGCCACCACCGTTGCAAAGACGTCCGGTATCGGAAGAGAATTTCGCCCGATGTACCACCCGATCCACTGCTTAGGACTCCACATGCAGGCATTGGACAAGATGGCGTGGGCACGCTCGAGTGCCTGCCAGGCGGCAAACACCTGAGGGCCGGCAGATTCGCCGAACTGATCATGCGCCAGCTCCAGCCCAACCTTGTCCGGATCCGCCAGCGGGTTCAGGAAAAACGCCCGGCATGCGATGGAATTCGAAGAAATATCCTCGTTCCATGTACCCCAGTGGTCAAACACTCCATCGACATCGAGCTGCCGCCACCGCCGGATCTTGGCACCAATACCCAGCGGGAAGTCCTGGATGTCCCGCAGGCCGAAAACCGTGTCATCCCCCCAATGAAAATTGTCATAGCCGATGAATAGCTGATTGCGGTCCCGGCAGATTTTACGGACATCGCGCAGGAAATCGTGGGATTGCCGTTCGACCTGCCACCCGTCCTTTTCCGCGGCGAGGAAAACTCCGCATCCCTCTGGCAGCAGTCGTTGATGTTCGAGGAACGCCGCAGGTTCGTGATCCCATTCCCAGCCCGTCGTGAGCACCTGCAAACCTGGCCTGACTTTACCGCCTTCCTCCCGGAGAAACGCGAGAAATCTGTCACGTTGATCAAACAGACTCATGCCATTGCAGCGTGGACACGTCGGCGAGCAAAATCGCCCTCCGGAATCCAGGCCGAAAACAAACAGGATACCGAATTCAGGGAATTCGGCGAAAAACCGCTTAATCAGATCCCGGTAATAGTCCTGAATCTGCGGATGACTGAAGCACAGGACACGTCCCTCGTAGCAGCCGCTGTCACTCAGCATCTCCGACGGAAACCGTTTTAAAAATTCCTGCCGTTGCGGCTCGGGCACCCATGGACCGCCCTGGCACGGCAATTCGGTGAGCCATAGACATGGTTCCAGCCCGTAATCAGCGCAGTCCTCCAGCAACTGGCGCAAATTATCGTGCTGCCTTGCAACTGTAGCCGAATCAACAGCATCCGGAAAGATCGGGCTGGTGACATATCCCTGAAAATTGCGCAATGATCCCTGCCAGTCATGATCCACCAGGCAGTGCGTCGCACCAATATGGCTCAGATACCGGATATCGGCGCGCGCGCCTGGCCAGCAGTCAAAGCGGGGATGGAAAATGCGACGTGGAATTTGAAATGACTGTTCAATCCTCACCCCCGCCGGAACCCCTTTTCCCAATGCCAGCCGGTCTGCGATCCAGTAGACGGCATGGAGCATCCCCCGGGGCGTCGTCCCTATAAGAATCAGGGCATCCATATAGTCCACAACCGCAAACGCATCCGTCCCCGATTCCTGATTGTGCAGGTTGATCAATCCATTTTTGACCAATTCACGGCACACGGGTGATTTGTCCAGCAGCGCCAAGTGAATACTGCCTGCCGGGGATTCCGCGGAACGGCTGATGATGAGCGATGAATTCGCCTGTATGCCCAAAGCGCGTCCCAACTCTTCCAAAGCAGTCCGATGGACTCGGCTTTCTCCTATACAATAAACGGGGGTTTGCGGCGATATTGATATCATGTTTGTTTTCTCCTGCCTGATTGCCGTGAAGGCAGTTTAGACCGATATCTTTTATTTATATTCGTTGGCAGGTTCGGCATTATCTGCTGAACTCCGTCGGACGATCTCCCCAATTCAAGCTGGAACTTCTCTTGGGACGGAGCTGTCAGTGCCGGATTATGCGCCATAGTGATTGGCGTTGTATTTTTTATCGTCATGGGATTGTTTCCTTTTATTCGAATATTTATTACTCGTTCACCAACACTACCTCTTCCCGTTGGCGAAAATAACTCACTGTCTGCTGAACCAATTTGTCGAGAGCCTTTTTGTCCGGCTTTCCGTTCATTGCAGGATATGGATCGCCACCGGGGCCCAGCGGTTCCGGTGTGACAAATCTGTCAGGCACGTTAAAACCGATAAGATACAGCGCCTTTATAATTGTATCCAAATCCATGGAGCCATCGCCAAGCGCACACCGGTTGGAATCGGCCATATGTAAATTGATCA
>CAIMFA010000392.1 GCA_903840185.1 uncultured Lentisphaeria bacterium
CAGCATCCATGATAATATATAGAAAACTAGGAGTTATTTACGGATAAGCTCTAAGTCTAGTTCCACACGGCCCCAGCCATGCGCCGTCAAATTTAAAATATTCGTTTAGACTGATATCTTCACCAATCTCTTTATGAAAATTCCGCAAGGCTCCCCTGCTCATTCCAAAATCAAGCGGAATCCACTGCGGGAACTGCCGCCGCGCCGCGCGTAGAAAATTTTCCCTGACTCCAATTTGCTGTATCATAGTATCATCCATTTTTTGAACCAATTGAAATATGCCTTACTGAAAAATTCATGTTTTTTTTACAAGATTCGGTCAAAGATATATTCATTCAGGAGCTTATTATTCCTCAATGGCCAGTTGCTGAATTCGGCGGGCTCCGCGATGAGTAAAGATAAAAATGCCAGGCTGGCGCCACAGCTTTTTTACGATTCTCCGGTCTTCCGGATCTTTACCGGTAAATAAGTTTTCCGGCAAATAAAATTTATAACCGTTTGGATTCAGGAAATTCGCCAGTTCATCCGGTGGAGTTCCGGCATGTACACCCGGCATTAATCTGTCAGCAACAGCATCCGGCCATCCGGCGATAAAAAAAGCATCAGGAAATTCCTTCCGAAGCTGTTCCAGGACGAACAAGGGAGTTCCCCTTCCGAATTCATCAAGGTAAAAATAGCGGCAGTTCGAACCAAAACGCTTTTGCAGGGCACGAATACGTCCGGCGACCTCTTCATACTGCCAGCGGCTGTTCCAGTCAAAGCGCTGCAATTTTTGTTTCCACGGCTGTCCGGTGGTAATACTGGAACGGATCAGAAAACCAAATTCGACATGATTTTCGGAGAGTATCCGCGCCCACTCGTCAATTACCGGACGCTTGCCCCCATCGACTGTCATCAAATCCTCCAACTCCGGCGGAAAAAGCTGATTTTCTGCCGGATAATTACATCCCGATGGATTGAGGAAAGTACGAAAGACTATAATCGCCATGCTGTTTGTCTCTTTCATTTCTTTGACGCAGCGCGCTGCGAACTGGCGTATCCACAAAGCCGGCCGGCCGGTATTGCCGGAACAAAATCCAGTCCTCGCCCTGATTTCATCATCGCTCATGGCTGGGTTAATCTTCTCGTTTACCCATTCCCACCGGTCGGATTTCCAGTTCGGATTCTGCATGAGATAGCCGCGCGGGTTTTCCTGTGTCACATAGCCGGATTCCAGCATGAAAAAATTCATAATCACAATATTGTTCTTCGTGCGGTCATAATCCGGCATTTGTCCTGACGGCACGAATTTATCAAGCTCGTTTTTAGCGTCAAACCACAATGGGAATGCATCCTGAAGCAGCGGTTCGCCACCGCCTTCTTTGACCGGCTTGCCGAATCGGATACGGTAATGATTGTAAAAATTGTTCCTGCAGAGATCGGCAAATGCTTCGCCGCCTTTGACGGTCAACAGCATCGAGCCGGTTACCGGTTCAGGAACAAGACAGAGCTCGGCCGGATCCGGCATCCGCCGGTTGTAGATATCCATCCTGCTGATACCGGCAGCATTGTTTTCATCCTGCAGGATCAAAGCAGGAATATACTCGCCTGCCTGAAGCGGATAATGAAGATTACGTTCCCGCTTGCCGGCTATATACAAACGTGCAACAGTGAATTGAAATTCTCCGAGAACACTCTCCTCAGGAGCG
>CAIMFA010000393.1 GCA_903840185.1 uncultured Lentisphaeria bacterium
CGGTGGTTTTGCGGAAATCGCCGTCGCGATAAGTCTCGGTGATTACGGTACACTTGCCCAGTGCGATTGCCAGCAACTGGCACCGCAATCTGCCGTAACATTCCCGCCTGCCGCGTTCCAGCGCGGCGGCGAATTCCGGGAACTGCTTCTTGTAATTATAGAATGACGCCTGGGATATTCCCAGCCGCCCGGCGATTTGCAAATCCGTTTCTCCGGCGGCGGCACGGAATTCGGCATCTTCCGGAAAACGTTCATCATACTTGAAATTTGCCGTAATGTTTAAAACGACCGGATCCGCATTCTGGACAACCTCGTCTTCCCAGCTGTCGCCGGCGCAATGCCTGTTCCGTTCCAGCCAGCGGATGATGGCATTCAGATCCGGCGCGCGCTGACGTATGGTTTTAGTTTCGTGTCCGTTGTCGGAACGTTTGACGGTTTGAACAAAGCAGTTGCCCATTGCCAGCGCCATCATACCGTCATCAGCCTTGTCTCTCACCGCCCGGCGTCCCAGTTCGACGGCTTCGGCAAATGCAGGAAACTGTTTCAGATAAACATAAAACGTGTCCTCGGCGATGCCCAGTTCCCGCGCGATCCGGGTGTTATTCAAACCCTTAGCCGCGTATTCCCCTGCCCTTTCCGGAAAACGTTCATCATACTTCAGTTTACTCATTTTTTATCTCCATTTTTTAAGTTTTGCCCATTTTTTGTGCATTTATCAATAGTAAATTTGTCAACCAAATCCGTGAAATAGAACTCAAATTAGGCGAAAAAGCAGATTTTAAAAGTTATACAAACATCCGAATGATTTAATGATTGCGCAGCAATCTCTTGTTCGCCGCAGGCAGATTGGGATAAGGGGAAAATATCCAAAACCAAATTCAGCGACTTAATATCTACTGACAGATCAACTCGCCATAAAATTATATTTTTATTCTTTTTCAACAATATGAGTTGCTTTTTTTGCCACCGTAGTATATACTAGTATAGTAATATATCCAAGCATACCAAGGGTGTTGCAAATGGCCGAATTTGATATTGAAAAGTTTACTCATAAATTACAGTTGACCGGTGGCAGTGATTATTTGTCACGAATGCCTCTATATGAATGCATCCGCCGCACACTTCAGGAAATGATTGTAAGCGGAGAAATTCCTGATGGCTGTCAGCTGCCGTCGGATAAGTTATTTGCGAAGGCTCTTGGAATTAATCATATAACTCTTGGCAAGGCTCTGAATGAAATACGCAAATGCGGTTTGCTTATCCGCAACCGCTCCAAAGGAACGTTTGTTCATTCACCAGGTCAAACGGAAATTAGCATTCCCGGGACCAAAGAGAAACTGGTCTCTGTGATTTTTGACGATGCAACTCATGGTACTTTTCAATCAGAACTTTTTGTTGCTATTCATAATGCATTAGTAGCAAATAAACTTGAAATGTTATTTTCAAGTTCTACCGGATGCCCGGATACTCAATTTACAGTAATCCGCTCAATGCTGCTCAATCCCAACTGCTGCGGCTGTATTGTATGGTCGATTATGAATGACAACCAGGTTCGGGAATTGATGCGGATAAAACCCAAAAATTTTCCATTGATTATACTCGACAAAGATTATCCCGGCATTGCTTACGATAGTGTTCTCTATGATGTCTTCGATGCCGCCCGTAAAATAGGATCCTATTACGTCGATCAAGGATATCATAAATTAGCTTTTGTCGGGGCCGATGACAGAAAAGAATTTATGGGACAGCGAATTGCCGGGCTGCGGTCGGCTTTGCGCAGTACTGACTCGCTGGAACTAATTTATTACGAAGAAGGGAAAACAATATCTCTGGATAAATATGAAAACATCCCTCTTATCACCACCAATTTAAAAGCACTGAACTGGGTGTATCAAATCCGGAAAAACGCCAAATCCCGCAGCTTAATGCCAGTCGCAACTTTTGCCACACGCAATGACTTGCTGCCGTCGTTGCCGGTGATGAAGGTAATTTTTTCTTCCGAAGAGATGGGATGTAAATCGGTGGAACTGCTGATTGCCCGCATGCATGGCGACCAGAGCGATTACCGGAAACATCTGATTAAAGGGGTAATTCATGAGCCAGTATTATCAACCGAGCTTGTAACAAAGGAGTAAGGGGTAAAAATAAAGTCTGATGACAATCGATCCGAGAATTACTGTGAAAATATAAATTTCACCTGCGCGGGTATAAATAAAAGATGTCCATAAAATTCGAGAATTAATCAACCAATAAATTGAAAGGTAAAAAAAATGAACAACAGCCGTGCTTCTGAGTCGTTTACTATCAAGAGCTTCACGCTTATTGAACTCCTGGTGGTGATAGCTATCATAGCAATTCTTGCTGCAATGCTGCTGCCTACATTGAACAGGGCAAGGGACAGAGCCAGAGACAGTGAATGCAGCAATCAATTCAAGCAATATGGTACTGTATTGCAGATGTACAGCAACGATAATAAAGATTTTCTCGGCGCAATATTTCTGCATGGCGGATCGGTTGCCGCTGGCGGAGCAATCACGTTTCCTTCGCTTTTCAATCCTTATCTTGAGAACAGGAATGGCTTGACTGGCAAGAGTACTGTTATGTTATGCCCGTATATCGCCCGTAATTATCCGAGCACCAATACATATGTGTCTTACAAATGCAGCATCTGGTGGAATTGCGATAAAATGGGTTGTAACCGTGCAGTATTGAATAATACTACATACGGGAACTGCGGCCCTGCTCGAAAAATAGGCCAGGTGAAATACCCGTCCGTTGCGCAGGTGTTCCGTGATGCGTATTCAAATCAGCATTCGAAGGCAAGTTATGCCAATTGCGGCACTCCTACCACGTTTGTTGATGGACATGTTTCTTTTCAAAATTATTATGCTAATCCTGCATCATTAAAATCCCAGCATAATTATCGCGGCTGGGATGCTGATCCCAAGTTTTAACATTAATTATTATCCGGCACCATGCGGGATGACATGACTAAGGAAATTCAGGATGAATATAGTAATAAAATCGGCAATGCTAATATTTCTCTTCCTGGCAATTCTGATTAAAACAGATGCAGGAGAAGCCGTGATAGAGTTAGTTAAACTGGAAAAATCAACAGCGAATATTGTTATCCCTGAAAATGCTTCCGGCGAACTAAAAACAAGCGCCATGCTATTATCTGCATACATTGAAAAAAGCGCTGTCGCTAAATTGCCGGTAATTACCGAGCCAGGCATAAAACTTGCCGCCACGCAAATTTATCTTGGGAAAACTGCTTTTTCTGACACAAGCGGGATTACAGCTAGCAAGCTAAATGACCAGGGCTTCCTTATCGCCGCTCATGCAGGCAGTATAATTATTTATGGAAAAACAGACGCCGCAATCGAATTCGGAATATATGATTTCCTGGAACGATATCTCGGAATACGCTGGCTGTTCCCTGGAGAACTGGGGGAATACATTCCTAAACATCAAAACATAATAATACCAGATGGGATTATAATAGACAATCCTGCGTTCCTGTCGCGGGCAATCAGTCCGTTCAGTAAAACTGGAGATCAAAAAAATTATACATGGGCGAGACGCAGCCGTATGATTTCCACCATCGACTTTCATCACTATCTAAATCTGATATTTCCGCCGGAAAAATATGGCAGGAGCAACCCGGAATTCTACCGCGAAGTCAACGGCAAACGCAGAGTTCCCGCTGACAAAGCGACTACCGACTGGCAACCTTGTTTTTCACAACCTGGTACAGTCAATATAGCAGCGGAACATATAAATCAAATATTCAAAATAAATCCGGCTTTGATTTCACGTTCGCTAGGCTGCAATGACAATGGCGGATTTTGTGAATGCGCCGCATGCATGGGAAATAGTAATAAACTGAATTCAGTAGGTATTCCATCAAGATCAGAAGCCTATTATAAATGGTGCAATCAAGTCATTGCCAAAGTCCATCAGAGTTATCCGGATAAATATCTGGGGATGCTGGCCTATGCCGATGTTATAGAACCCCCTGACTTCAAATTAGATAACTCCCTTGTTCCATACATCTGTTTTGACCGGATGATTTGGATTGACCCTTCCATACGGGAAGCCGGGCAGGCCTTGAATCGCCGCTGGAGCGAAAAAGCGGCAAATCTTGGCTGGTATGACTATATCTACGGGTCGACAAATTATGTGATTCCCAGGCTTTATTTCAATTACATGGCAGAGTATCTTCGATTCGGTTACAGTCAAAATGTCAAGTACTATTATGCGGAAGCGTATCCATCCGCCGACTGGAATGAGGGGCCAAAGCTATATTTGGCTTTCAAATTATTGTGGAATCCCAATCTGGATGTTGATGCGGTGCTCAAAGAGTGGTGCGAATGCGCAGTAGGCAAAATGGCCGCCAATGATTTGTATAAATATTATCGCTTCTGGGAAGATTTCTGGACTGTGCGCATTCCGCAAAGCGACTGGTTTAAAAATAATAAGCATAATATTTTTCTGCCTTTCAGAGGTATGGGGTATTTGGATATTTTGACCGCCGAAGATATGAAAACAGCAAAATCGTTACTGGAGAAAACTGTCCAAAAAGCACAAACGCCGGAGGAACAGGCTAGAGCTAAATTTATTCTTCAGGGATATCTTAAAAAGGAACAGCTGATTCTGGATTATCAACTGGATTTTGTTACTTTAAATCAAAATCTCGCGCAATATAAATCGATAGAGACTATCAGCACTACTGAATTTAGTAAAGGATTTGAAGATTGGCGTGC
>CAIMFA010000394.1 GCA_903840185.1 uncultured Lentisphaeria bacterium
ATAATAAATAATAAACATGAGAAAAAATATATATGAATATACTATATGAGATTACAGAATTCGATCCGCCATACCGCCGGGAAGATGACGTTTATGCCCAATACCCGGCAAACGCTGGTTTTGGCCAGCCGTCGAGTACCTGGAAAGCAGTTGTTCCTGTCGCTGTAAAATCTTCTATCCCGGAAAGCCCCAGCATAATACCCCTGTCCACTCCCAGTCCCGTGGTAAAACAGTCCGACCGTAATAAATGGCTTGCGCTTCCAAAATTAACCATAGACTTTGAAACCTATTACGACAAAGAGTGCAGTCTTAAAAAAATAAATTACATCGAGTACGTCAACGCCCCCCGGTTCAGAATACACGGGCTGGCTATCAAACATCCTGACGGCAGGACTGAATTCAGGGCCGATGCCGGTACTGCTATCCGGGAGTTGCAGGCCACCTATGGTGTAGCGTTTGAAAGTGTCTGCACCGTAATGCACAATGCCGCGTTCGACGCATACATCTTAAAAGCTAAGTTCGACATTGTTCCGGAAACCATCCTTGATACAATGCTCTGCGCAAGACTGCTGCACAACCCGATGCAGCCCGCCAGTCTCCGCGAACTGGCAAAAAGATATGCACTGCCGGACAAAGGCGACCTGACATTCATGTCCGGAGTAGAAACGCCCACGCCTGATCAGTTCACTGAATTATCCGCATATGCGATTAACGATGTTGAAATTACCGCACAGCTTGCAGCCATCATGATTCCCAGAGTTGAGCCTGAAATTGAATTCTATATCATGAAGCATACGATCAAAATGTTCCTGGCCAGGGCATTTTCAGTTGATGTCGCGCTGGCCCGGAATACGCTGAGCGATGTCAATAATCATCTGAATATCGAACTGGCATCCGCCGGATATACTCATGCACAAATATCCAAGGACAGCGCCTTCTTTGAACTGTTCACCGCCGCGCTTGCTGCGACCGGCAGAACAGTCACCATGAAGCAGGGTAAAAAAGGCCCAATCCCGGCGATATCGAGTGATGATGAGGCGATGCAGGCGCTTATACACGATCACGACCCGCAGGTGAAAAAGCTGGCCGGACTTAGAATTCTGATAGCGTCTCTACCCAATATAAAAAGTAAACTCGAATATCTGATTTCCACGGCAGCCCTGACCGGGGGGCTGTTTCCGGCGCTGCTTGAATACCATAAAGCCGGGCCGGGCAGATTTGCCGGCGGCAACGGGTTCAATATCCAGAACATGGCTGATCCGGGCAAAGCGTCTTCAATGATATGCAAACTTGCCGCTGCTGGAACCAGGCAAGCTGTTAAGGCCCCGGCTGGTTATGCGCTTGTTGCCTGTGATGCCTGCCAGATTGAAGCTCGTATCCTTTCCTTTATTGCCGGGCAGGATGATCTCCATGCCGAGTTCGCCGCTAAAAAAGATGTTTACAGCGAGTTTGCCAGCGGGGTATTCGGGGAGCCGGTGGCGAAGTCCAAAGCTACCACGCCTGAAGCCCAGCGCATGAATTCACTTAGAAATGTCGGTAAAACCGCAATCCTCGGGCTGGGCTACAGCATGGGCTCTGATCGGTTTATCGCTTCCCTGAAGGAATCGCCTGATGGAAAGATCCTTTTCGACAGCGGCGTCCTGACAGATAATATCTGCCGCAAGATCGTGTCCTCCTACAGGTCGAAGTATGCGCAGATTAAGAATTTCTGGCAGAAGTGCGAAGATTGTTTTATCGCTGCGGCTGGTGGTCAAAGCATCTCCATGACTGAAGCTATCAACCTGTTCTCCGTTGGCTCCACTGTCTATATCAGGCTGCCATCCGGCAGAAAACTGGTGTATCCCGATGTCGTTATTTCTGAACCCAGACAGAGGATCATTGAATACATCGACGAGAACGGCGAACCGCGCTCATTCGAGTCTTATAAGCCGGAAATTACCTATGGCAACAATGTGAAGTTTTACGGTGGCAAGATTACTGAAAACATCATCCAGGGAATAGCCCGTGACATTCTCGTTGACGTAATCTACAGACTGGAAACCGCCGGTTATCCAGTCGTCTGCCATATCCATGACGAAGCAATCTGTCTGGTCAAAGAGGCGGATGCGGGTGACTGCCTTGAGGCGATGGTCAGCGAATGGCGTAACGCCCCGGCGTGGATCAGCGGGCTGGTGCTCGACGCCGAAGGGCTAATCGGGAAGAATTTTAGCGAGATATAACTAACTTTGCAGACATTCGGAAAACAAAGTTTTTATGCAAGGAATATGGCATTAATAAGGAGGAGGCAAAATCAACGGTAAACACAAACAAATATTTAAATGAAGTCCGCAGTTGTTTAAACGATTGCGGCAGAACAAAAGATACAGAGGAACGCTCTGTGAAGGTGAAGTCAGGTCTCCGCCGAATCGCGGTGGCGGCCTGCGAGAAGAAAAGTTTAGATTCAAAAAACATTATCGCCCAGGAGGCATAAAAATGAAAAAACAAACGAAACCGAACGGCAACCAGGAGTTGCAGAAGAAATGCATGACATGTAGAGCAAAATACCAATATCCAACACCGGAAACGCCTGTTATGGCCCAGAAAGAAATGAACGTCATACAAAAATTGGCAAAATTGGTCAATGAGCTACGAGGCTACATTGAATATGTGGAAATGGTTCAGTCCCGGAAAGACCCCGTCTACCTTGATTTTGACGCAGTAGCCCGGAAAGCGGGAATGGCGTCCAGGAGAGAACTAAATGTCTTTCTAAACACACTGGCGTACTTGCCTGATATAGCCGAAACCAAATAACCGTTAACCCTGGCGGCGCAGTCATAATCGGCTGGCCGCCTCTTTGTAGCACCAATGAAACAGCGCTTATTCTGAAAATCATCGCAAAACTGTGAACTCTGGTCAAAGCGGTTGACGCACTGTTGAGAGTAAGTCGTCTGCCGTTAATAACATGATTTCAATGATATGACACAAACAGCGACGGTCAGAAACAATTGAGATGAGGATGAATAAATTGAGTTCATGATTTGAGCAGATGGGTAAATGTTTTGTGCTCAATATTCAGGTGTAAATACGACGCAACGACCTGATTTTAGATCAATCTGAAACAACTGGACACGCTACTTTGAAAAATTCATTTTTTAACTTTGCTAACTGATACTTTTGGTACGAAACACGAGGTTAATCAGCGAATGGCGCACCACAGATGAAGGGTTTTCGGGATTAGCCAATCAGAATAAATTTTAAGGTTTAAACACTAACGTTACCGGAAAATGGTCTGATACCTTAGTGGCATATTCTTTATAATTACCGTGAGCGGATTCCTGCTTGGAATCAATAACGTTTGCTTCTCCGATTTCTTTACCCGCAGCCTTGACCTTTTCTAGAATGCTTGGGCTGAGATAGAACCGGTCAAAACGCTGGCTTAAAGCATTTTCGTGAATGGCCGTGTTTTCATCGTTCTTTGCTTCCGTAAAACCGGCTTCGCTAAGCGGTAGAGCCGGGGCGGTTTCATCCTTATAGAGATTGGTATCGCCACAGATGATTGTGTATGGCGCCGTGTGGTTTTTCTTCAGCCATTCCGCAAGCTGCATGAACTGCTTTATCCGGATTTCAGCCGCATCGGGGAATGCTTTCAGGTGAATATTGAGAATATTCAACACAGCGCCGGGATTATCCACTGCTTGAAAAGACCCCAGCAGCGGCTTTCTCATCCTGCCGCCGAAAGCATTGCCGGGCGCAATACTCCGGGCCTCGGTTAAAGTCCACTTGCTGCTGTCATACAGAAATCCCAGCCGCTGTGATTCGTTTTTAAGATCAACATAGTAAGTCCAATGCTGGCGGTGTTTCTTCAGTCCGGCAACAATCAGATCAAGGTAATGGCATTTAGCGACATCGTTTTCCGAATGAGAAGGGGTTACTTCCTGAATCGCGAAAATAGTCGCTTTCGAGTTCAATATCTCATTTACATACCGGTAGGCATTTTTGCTGTCATCCAGCGGCCCGACGCTGCCGCCCAGCCATTTCATATTCCACGTGGCAATAGTGTACAGTCTGCCGTCGGCCCAAAGTGATAAACTCGTGAATAGGCAAAGCCAAATCAGAACAAGTCGGCATTTCATAGAAACCTCATAATAAAACATATTTCAATTTAACTGCAACAAAGTTTTATTCAAGGACAGTCGTATTTCGTTTGACAGTTCCTTGCCGGACATTATTTTATGTAGGTATCGCTTTAAATTTTTAGTACACTGGAGAGGCATGCAGAGTATAAGCAACAATACCATTTTTGATCCTGATAATTTTCATGGAT
>CAIMFA010000395.1 GCA_903840185.1 uncultured Lentisphaeria bacterium
ATACTTTAGCAGCGCTGAAGTTATCATCCCAGAGAATCTCAGTCTCTCTATACAAAAATAGAATTTTGCAAAAGAGCTATCGAGGACAAACCTACGTTTCGGTGTTTTCTGAGCCTGCAATGCAGTTATTTTATGACTTTATAACAGAATTTCAGCAATAGTATTGAAGTCAAATTTTGCATTGCTTATGCTTGATAAATATTAACCGTCCGGATATATTTAAGTTCGAATGAAACGTTGCTGAGGGAGTTGAAACAGAAGAGCAGAAAGAGGCGGGAAATTAATGAGTTATTGTACGGAAACACCCCCAAGCTAATCTGACGCTCAAAAACGCGGAGATAGAATTGTGAATAAAAGAACAATGAAGAAAATGATTATGCCATCATTGGGATTTTTAGCATTGATAGCAATATCTGCCATGCTGTTCTGGTTGATTCCATTTATTGACAGAGAATCTCAGAAAAAAGTCGAGTTGTATGTTAATCCTGTTTTTAAAATAAGCAACTATGATTCATTTTATGCTGAATATGAAGATGGTTCTGTTCATGATGCAATAGATGACAGTGTTGAAAAGATTTTAACGGCGGGCGGATTGAATAGAGTTTATCCCATAGAGGAGATTACACCAAGAACATTGTATATAACGTTCAAAATCGAAAAAGGATTAATTTTACCTCCGTATTTTGGACATATTAATCCTCAGTTATTTTTTCCCAAGACCTTGCTGGTTGAAATATACAATAACAAATCCAAAGAACAACTCTTCCTCAAATTATATACATGGCGCGGGGTATTTAATGACGGCTATGGACCTTCCGAAGATAATAATTTTCTGATAAAAAGCCTCAGCCAAGCTGGCTGGGAAGAGAAAAAATATAACATTTTACTACATTAGACCACGGAAGTCTTTGCCGGATACGTGTCATTGTTTTTGCATTATGATTGCAAGGCAATCTTTGGACTGCGGCACTCCTGCGCCGCTTTCGTTCCAGATGTAAACGGATTTCGTCTTTGGGTAGTTTTTCGTCTTTTTGTTGATTCATTGCTTTTACGAGATAAATTAAGAGCCGTTTATGCTCATGTGAGCATATGTTCTTAACTAAAGGACAAATTAAATGAAATTTGTTATGATTTTGTTGTGTGCTTTCATTATGGCAGTTTTTATTGTTGGCTGTTCCAGTATCAAAGTCGTATCTGATAAAGTACGATTAATGAGCGAAATAACAACAAAAAACAATGAACCAGGGAAACGATTGGATGAAGCCGCGGTAAGACGATTGATTGACGACGGAGTCGATGTCAACACCCTACTGCCGAATGACACTACCCTTTTGCATATAGCTGCTGGAGAAAATAAGCCTGAGTTGGTTAAATTTCTCTTGGACCATGGTGCCAATGCCAATGCTAAACAAATTCAGGGATATACGCCTTTACATGAAGCTGCGTCCTCGCAGGTAGATGATACCGCGCAGCAACAGGCAAATTCAGTAAAAATTGCGGAAATGCTGTTGAAACATGGTGCTAATCCCAATCCAGGCCCAGACCCAACGCCCCCATTAATACAAGCCTGTATGGGTAATTTTGAGTTGATTAAAATGCTGGTAAAATATGGCGCGGATGTGAATATTAGAGATAGCTACAGTCGCACTCCGCTAATATATTCTGCTCATAATTTTCAAATCACTGAGTTTCTGATAAGCAAAGGAGCTGATGCTAATGCTCAAGACTGCTATGGCAATACGGTATTAATGGGAGCTTTAAGTTACGAAAATCCCACAGAATCAATTAAAATAATGAAATTGCTGATAGAAAAAGGTGCGAATATAAATGCGGTTTCACATCCGAATGGACAGGCGCGAGGTGAAGCTATCCTTGATATTGTTCTTTCTCATGAATATTCTAAGGGAATATTGGATTTCCTTCGTTCTCACGGGGCCAAGACTGCCGATGAACTTGGCGCTAATGCTAAAATTGATGAATCGCCTGTAAGTAACAGCGCTAACGATAAAGAAGCTTCGAAAACTGCGCTTAATGATTCTAATTCTAAAACTAATGAGCCCAATATGCAAATGTCCTCGGATACGGTAAAAGACCCTGCGGTCATGCAGATTATCCAATCAGCAGAAAAGATGCGCTTGAAGACAAAAGGATACACGGCTGAAGTAGAAAGGCAGATACTTGATGTCAACGGCGGTTTCGACAAGTTCATCGAGGAGCAGACCGTGCGCTGTCCAGATCAAATGCTTGTAAAAGGCAAGGTGGCGGCGGCTCACAATAGAGACACTGTTGGTAGGAATATTACTACCATTATTGATGGAAACAACTTTTATTCACGTTCCGACAACAAATATTATGACGATAAGAGTAAAAATAGTTTCAAGAGCATTGAGCAAGCTGGGGGGCCGTCGCTTCGTCTGTTTATGGCATATATGGGCAATCTGGCTGATCCATTTGCCATATACAAAATGGATACACTCAAATTAGAAAGTGAAACCGCAAATGAATGGGTGTTGACCGCCGAATATAAGCAACTCCCCGCCATGCCATACTGGCTGCCGCGCTGGACGAACCGGATTACAATTGATAAAAATAGTGGACTAATTAAAAAACTGGAAGCCTTGATTAAAGAACTGGAAGAACCAGTGACTCTGCTTGATGTTAAGCGGGTCTCCATTTTCACTAATGCTAGCGATATTCCCGAGTCCAATTTTAAAATAGAGTAAGGTTGAAGTTGTCTTATTTAAAGAAACCATTCTTCTGACAGATTATATCGTCAGGCTTTACGATCCTTGCGCCAATACTGCTTTAAACGGTTTATTATATGCTCTAGTTTTGCGTAGGACAGCCACATTAAAATTGCTGAGACGATGGTGAAATTCCAGTAATCCGCCGGGATGCCCAGAAACCAGTGCGTATGCCAGGCTACTTTGTCCGGGGAAAAATTGCTGATTCCAAAGGCCGGATTGAAGATAAACCACAGGAAGTCCTCTATGATCCAGAAGAGCATGAGGGCGGCGATTATTCTGGTCTCTATCCGCCATGACCACTTTTGAGTGATAAACACGCCGAGATGAAATATCAGAAACATAAAGCTGAATGCCCACGCATGATATCCGGTCAGCGGCCTGCCGCCCCAGAAAATGTCAAGCAGCCAGTGATGCTCAATCCGCCATGTCGGCAGACTGGCAGCCCAGCCCGCGGGGCCTTCAATCTGGATTTCCACTTCCGCGAAAAATATGGCCGTAAGCGTTATCCACACCAGCAGAAGCGCGGGCCAGACATACCTTGATTTTTGTTTTGCTGCAGTCATGTCTTACTTCGTCACCAGGCCAATGATCTCATCAAGCTTCCGGAACGTTTCGTCATTGCCGTTCTGCTGATATTGATTGATGTTATTCTGAAATATATCAATATCAAAGAGGAAGGATTTTATCAAATCAGGGGAGAAGTCGTCAAGATGTCTGCCATAGCCGCATTTTTCAATATACGCCGCATTGATATATTGTTCAAACTGGCCTTTTACGGGAATGCTGCACACCGGCTTTTTCAAATAAACCGCCTCGCTGAGCAGGGAGAACCCGCCGTTGGAGATTACCCCTTTTGCCGAAGCCAGGTCCTCGATAAATCCGTCCTCGCTGAATTTCTTTAAAATGACATTATCGTGAATTTCATCTTTATTGAAGCCGTAAACGAGAAAAGTTATTTGCGGAATCCGGTTCAGCAGCTGAATGATATTATTCTGGCTTGAAGAAGTCTGATAAACCAGAATATGCTCTCCAGTTCTACGTTTTGCGGCGAGTATTTTTTCTCTTAAAATCGGCGGAATGACCGCGGTGTTTTTTTTGCAGGTCTGCACGTTGAAAAACGAGGTGATTAAATAATAACCGGCGTTGGGCACTTTCGCCTTAATAATATTTTTGGAAAGTTTATAGCTGTTCTTTTCCGCTTCCGGGATCGGAAAATCCAGTTTGCAGCGGTCCATCACCTGGATATTGTCAATGCTGATCAGGGGAATTTTATTAAGCTTGGCAAAAAAGAAAGTGAAGGAGTCAAAATCGGAGATCACAAGATCCGGCTTGAACTCTTTATGCACCTGCCAGTATTTCTGAATATTGGCGATCAGGTCTTTCGGGCCGTTTTTCAGCAGCATTGAAGCGGTGCTGTATTTTGAGACGCCTCCGTCCTTGTAGGCCAGATGAAAGCCTTTGATTTCATAGACCATGCCGGGAAAACGCTCTTTCATGAACGCGCATGCCCGGTCGCTGGTCGCGATCTTCACATCGTGGGTTTTGGCCAGGTGCGAGATTATTACATTGCTGCGGGTGGCATGCCCCATGCCTTCGCTTGGCAACCCGTATAGAATTTTCAATGGCTCCTCCTTACGATAACAGTATATATTATTGTTCAAAATTATAACAGAATCAGGCGCAGATGATCGTTTTTCTCATCGACAGTTACTATAATATTATTATAGTTATTGTCAATGTTTAATAATTATCATCCGGCAGTCCTCCGTTGAATATATTCCCGCACAAGAAGGCATAGCCGCAACCAAAAGGTTTAACAGGGATGGACAGGATATGCAGGATAAGAAAAGGCAATCTCATTCCGCAGGCGCGGGAGAATGAAGGAAACCCCCGTTGGATTACTTTCCGAGGACGGAGTTGGATTTTTCCACTATTTTTTTGATTTCCGGTTCGTCCTTGTGGGACTTCAGGAATATTTCGGCGAACTCTTTGATTTCCTTGACTACGCCGCGCAGGCGGGCGGTCTCGGTTCCGGCGGAATCCTGCTTCTCCTTGAAAGAGATGGTTTCCAGATTTTCATTGGAAACCATCACGAGCAGCGACATTAATTTAAACCATTCCGGATCGCTTTCGGTTTTCGCGTCATAAATTGCGGCAATGGCGGTAATGTCGGCGGCTTTGAGCGGGATGAGATATTTGCCGTCGCTTTTCTGCATGGCTGAAGCTTCCTTCAATACATCCGAACAGTCTTTAAGGAATTTTTCCGCGTCGGCTTCCTGCATATTCCGGTGATCGCGCAGGGTCCAGACTTTTTTATCCTCGTTCCATACCGCAATCAGGCCGACTTCGGCATCGGTGAAATTGAGCAGGGATTCCAGGGTGGCGCCGAACAGGCTTTTCACATTCGACGAAGCTTTGACTTTGCGCATGCATTTAATCAGATTCTCCAGCCATTTCCGGCGGGATCTTTCCAGCTCTTCAAAGTTCCATTTTGAGGTAAGCGACAAGGCGAGTTGAAAAATCTCCTCGGCCTGAAAAGGTTTCTTGATATAGAGCAGTTTTTCCGGGGTGCCGATTTCCTTGCAGATGACTTCCTGCTCGTAATCGGCAAACGCGGTCATGATCACGATCTCAATATTCTTATCGACTTCACGAATTTTCTTGGCAGTTTTCAAGCCATCCCAGCCGGGGGGCATGCGCATGTCGGTAAATACCACCGCATAAGGGGCGCCGTTCTCGATAGCGGCTTTGACCAGCTCAAAAGCTTCTTCGCCCTGGCCGGCGGTATCAATATCATACGTGGGGCCGTCGTTTTTAGCTTCATCCGCTTCCGGAGCCTGGTCAAGCCCCATCAAACGGGCGCGCATACTCTGAACCATGGCCGCAGTCTTGTTCGGACGGCCGGCATTCACCAGCAGCCGAGCAAGCTGTTCACGCAGGTCCTCCTGATCATCAATTATCAAAATCCGTTTATTGCGTTCCATGGCTTAGTCTCGTTTTATCAGTCATTAAATTCCGGGCAATTCGCAAGATGCACTGCTTCGTCAAAAAAATACACTGCTGAAACAAAAGAATCAAGACAAAAAAAACTTAATCTTTATTAAATTTCGGGTCTGGCAGATTTGAAATAATATGCCAGAACCGCAGTTATTTATTATAAGTTATTGATTTACAATGATTATTATTTTTTTTCAAAAAAACACAATATATTGTGGTTTGCTAATTTGAATCTTCCATATTCTGTATTTAAATTAAGGGCATAGAAAAAGACCCGCGAGATTTTTGCTGTCTGGGGAGATGGGTGATTTTGCGGGATGAAATGATAAAGGATAAACTCTAATACCGGAGAGGATTTTAAACGATGTCCAACACAAGTTCAGTAATTCAAAAAATCAGGAAAAGAGACGGCCGGGTCGTTGACTTCGAACCTGACCGGATCACGATTGCCGCCGGAAAAGCGCTGAAAGCTTCCGGAACGGCCAATGACAAGCTGGCGGTGACCATTTGCAAGGACGTCCTCAACGCCCTTGAGGAGAAAGGCTTTGAAGCCGGCGCGGTTCCTGATATTGAACTTATCCAGGACCTGGTTGAAAACTCGTTTATCAAGCGCGGCCTTTCCAAAGCGGCCAAGCTTTATATTCTGTATCGCGCCCAGCATGACAAGATGCGCGAAGGCAAGAAACTGATGATGGACGTCCAGGACCTGGTCGCCTCTTACATCGACCGCGAAGACTGGCGGGTGAACGAAAACTCCAATGCCGGATATTCCTACGCCAGTCTGCTGAACCACGTCAGCGGCACAGTTATCGCTCATTACACGCTGTCCAATATCTATCCGAAAGAAATCGCCGATGCTCATACCAATGCTGATTTTCATCTGCATGACCTTTCCTGCGGGATTGTCGGCTACTGCGCGGGCTGGAGCCTGCGGCAGCTGCTGATGGAAGGATTCCGCGGACGCGGCGGACGCGCCAGCGCCGGACCGGCTAAACACTTTGACACCGCGCTGGGCCAGATTGTGAATTTCCTTTCCACGCTCCAGACGGAATGGGCTGGAGCCCAGGCGTTCAGTTCGTTCGACACGCTGCTGGCGCCGTTTGTCAGATTCGATGATCTTCAATATTCCGAAATCAAACAGAGCATCCAGTCGTTTGTGTTCGGGCTGAACATTGCCAGCCGCTGGGGACAGACTCCGTTCACCAACCTGACCTTTGACTGGGTTATTCCGGATGACCTGAAGAAGACGCCGGTAATCGTTGGCGGAGAGCTTCAGGACGGCAGCTATTACGGCGATTTCCAGCATGAAATGGACTTGATCAACAAAGCGTTCCTGGAAGTGATGAGCGAAGGCGACCGCGACGGCCGGATTTTCACTTTCCCGATCCCGACTTACAATATCACCAGCGATTTCGACTGGGACAGCGAAAACGCCAGACTGCTGTTTGCGGTTACCGGCAAATACGGGCTGCCGTATTTCCAGAACTTCATCAACAGCGATTTGAACCCCGGCGATGTGCGCAGCATGTGCTGCCGCCTGCAAATGGACGTCCGTCAGCTGCGGAACAAGACCGGCGGCCTTTTCGGCGCCGGCGAACAGACCGGATCCATCGGCGTGGTCACCATCAATATGCCGCGCCTCGGATATATTGCCAAAGATGAAAAAGAGTTTTTCGCCCGTCTGTCGCACCTGATGGATCTGGCGAAAGATTCGCTTGAGATCAAGCGGAAAATAGTACAGCGCCACCTGGACGGTGATCTGCTGCCCTATACTAAAACTTATCTTGGCACTCTGCAGAACCATTTCAGCACGATCGGACTGGTCGGAATGAATGAAGCCTGCCTGAATTTCCTCGGATGTTCGATTTTTGACCCGGAAGGCAATGACTTTGCCTCCAGAGTGCTGGATTTCATGCGGGATAAAATCGCTGATTTCCAGTCCGAAACCGGTCATATCTACAACCTGGAAGCAACCCCGGCGGAAGGCACCAGTTTCCGTCTGGCGCGCGCTGACCGAAAAGTATATCCGGATATTATTTGCGCGGGAGACGCCAATCCGTATTATACTAATTCCTCCCAGCTGCCGGTCGGCTATACCGATGACCTTTTTGAAGCGCTTGATCTTCAGGAACCGCTGCAGAAGAAATATACCGGCGGAACTGTTTTCCATGCGTTTATCGGGGAACGGATTGAAGATGCCGCGCAGGTGGCGTCGCTGGTTAAGAGAATTGCCGAGACTTACAAGATTCCTTATTTCACGCTTACTCCGTCGTTCAGCATCTGTCCGGTGCATGGTTACATCCCGGGCGAGCATCATGAATGTCCGCTGGAAGCCGCGGAAGGCGAAGGCTTGAAAGTGGTTGGCTGATTAGATTAATCGTTTCCCGCTCATCCCACCCATGGCGCGGGAATTAGTTATGAAGAGAGAAAGTAGTTTTTAAAAAAGTTTTCCGTCCATCCCACCCATGGCTCGGAAATGTTAAGAAATCATAAGGCTTGAATCAGAATCTGGTTAGAAGGGGGGATTTTGTGCTCCAGGGCCGGAGCCGTAAAAAACCCGTAACTGCCGGAACGGATTCAGCAAAAAATTAAGAAGGAGAAAATGAAGATGGCTAAGTGCGGAGCAAAAACAGAAGTGTACAGCAGGGTGTGTGGTTATTTCAGACCGGTTGCAAATTGGAACAAAGGTAAAAAAGAAGAATTTAAGGATAGAAAAACCTATGCAGTTGCTGCAGGCGGCTGCTCAAAAGAGGCAGTCGCATAAGCGTCGCCGCAGGAGTGTGAAATGGCAAAATGTGGAGCAAAAACCGAAGTTTACAGCAGAGTGGTCGGCTATTTCAGACCGGTCGCCAGCTGGAACAAGGGCAAGCGGGAAGAGTTCAAAGACAGAAAAACTTATGAAACTGTCAACTGCGCCTGCTTGAAAAAAACAGATGCATGAAATTGTTCCTGTAAATTCTCCTGCCGCATCAGGGCAGGAGAATTTTTTTTCTGCCGTATGGCAAATCTATATTGGTAAAGGCTATGAATATTAGAGGTATGCGGGCTTTTTCCATGATTGACTTCCCGGGCAAACTGGCCTGTGTCGTCTTTGCTGGAAATTGCAATTTCAAATGTTCCTACTGTCATAATCCGGCGCTGGTTTTTGATCCTGAAAGCCAGCCGGAAATCTCGGAAAAGCAATTTTTGTCTTTTCTGGATAAACGGATCGGGCGGCTGGACGGGGTTGTCATCAGCGGCGGCGAACCGTCATTGCGCCGCGGGCTGTTGTCGTTTGTAAAAAAAATCAAGGCGAAGGGCTTCATGATCAAGCTGGACACCAACGGCAGCACGCCGGAAAAAGTGTTCGAAATCCACCGGGAAGCCGGACTTGACGCGCTGGGCGTTGATTATAAAGCTCCATCCATAAAGTACGGTGAGATTACTAATTGCAAAATTCCCCAGCTCGCGGAAAAAGTCCACAGCGTAATCCGCTTTGCAATCGAAAATAAAATTTCAATTGATGTGCGGACAACCGTGCATCAGCATCTGCTTTCGGTGGAAGACCTCAAAACGATGCGGCAGGAATTGCATTCGCTCGGACAGAGGGAATGGACGCTGCAGCAGTTTAATCCCGCCGAAATTATTGACGACGATCTGCTTAAGCACAAAACTTATACCGACCATGAACTGCTGTCCATTGCCGGCTCTTTCGGTGATACCCGCGTCCGCGGCCTCAAAGGCATTCTGATTCACCGCTGACATAAAAACATTAATTCTAACCACAGAGACATCCCGCAGTCGCGGGACTAACCCGAGAGTCAGCAAGGCACAAAGAAATCCATGCTTTCCGGTTTCACGGTTTTACGGTTTTACGGTTTGACTGTAATACCGTTAAGCTGTAATGCTGTAATACCGCTTTATTCTGACTCCTACTATGAGTTCTTTTGTCAAGTCTGATTCGCTATTTACCTGTTTTTTTTCTGCTTTTTTCTTAAAAACTTGCTTTTAATAGTAAAAGCTCCGCTAT
>CAIMFA010000396.1 GCA_903840185.1 uncultured Lentisphaeria bacterium
CCGGTAGCGAACTGGAACCGGGGCAAGCAGGAAGAGTTTAAACAGAGGAAGGTTTATAAGACAGACATTCAACCTAAGCAGCCGGTACTTCTTTAACAGGGATGGACAGGATAGACAGGATTTTAATAACAGCCGGAAACGGCGAAAGGAAATATAATGAACAACGTTTTAAGTGACAACCGGCAATATTTAGCCATGACCGCAGAGGCCGCTGATGCACTGCTGCAAGAGATTGTCAATCTGACCGTTGAAGATGTGAAACTTGCGGCTACACATGAAAAGAAATTGAACGCCATCAAGGCTGAATTTAAAGAGAAGTCCGGAGAAATAAATATCATTATTGATGAAAAGGCTAAGGAACTGGAAGAATACATTAAGGTGCATCCGGAGAGATTCATTTAACCGCGCGCCCGTAAGACTGTATTCGGCAGTTATGGTTATCGCAAAGTCAGCGGCGTAAAAATACTCGACAAAAACGCGGTGATCGCTGCCGCCAGGGCGCAGGCGCTGGATATTCTAAAAGAAACAATTTCCATCAAAAAGAAGAACGTCGAAAAGGCTATTAACGAAGGGCATGATATTCCCGGTGCTCAGATACTTTCCGGAGAACGCATCTTCTATGCCGCTAAAAAAGAACTGATTGACCAGGCGAAGGCGTAAATCATGGATAAGAGCGAACACAATCAATACGAGTTAGAGCCGGGATGGGATACCGTAATCTATGTCGAGAATGATAGCCGGGAAGTCACGCATCCGCGCGGCTGGCAGTATTTGGCTGCGGGAATGGCGTTTATCCTGATCGTCTCTCTGATGGCCGCGACTGGCGACCGGAAGAAAGAGCTTTCGATGATACAACACACTGGAGGAACAAATGACAAAGGAACAAAAACAGCAATGGCTATTCCGGGTAGTATTGATCCTGGCTTTTATCGGCCTAATGATCGCGTATTTCAAAACGGAGATCGCAGCATCCAACCGTCAGGCGATTCGGAAGGCGCTGCGGGATATGAAAAACGCGGAGCAAAAGCAATTAAGTCTCAGAGTAATGCAGGATTTTAGACGGAATTAGAATAGGTTTACACATTGTACCGCCGGTACAATAAACCCCTCAAAACAATAAGGAATAGATAAATTATGAATGCAAATGAAAGAAAAGCCGAACAAAGCAAACTGAATTCACTCGAAATTATCGCGCTGCTTTATCGTGGCGAGTTGCCTATGGATTTGGAAGTTAAAACGCAATTCATTACAGGACTTTTAGGCTTTGAACACAGCATATCATCAGGACAGGCGCTGCTGATCACCGTCGCCAGACGCGACAACTTCAAAGATGATAAGGTGTGGGCGTCCTGGTGTGAAGACAAGTTTGACTTTACCGCCAGCCATCGCTGCCACATGGTGCAGGCCGGGCGGCTGCTGCTGGACTCAATTAAAAAGATTGACCTTTTCCAGTTTCTTTTTAAAATGGAAATGCAGAAACTTATTGCTCTGGAACGCATCGACCGGCTGGATCTGCCTGACTTTCTCAAAAACAACGACGTTGAGAAGCTGAACCGCGACCAGGTGCGGGATGCCGTGAATAACTTCCTCGGCCAAGTCGAACCGACAAAGAGCTTCCCGGTTAATCCCGCCAAGGCCCACCAGCCGGATTTGTTCGACATGGTTGACAGCGTTTGCTCGCTGCGGAAAGAGACGATCATCAGTTCCGTGGATAATAAGGATAAGGCTTATAAGTTTATCCGTTCCGGCCTGAGTCTTTACGGGGCAGGCATGGATTTTCTGAAGAATGTCGAAGGCATGGAAGAACCGGTACTGGATAAGTTTGCAAAAGTACTGGAAGAAGAATTGGAGACGCTGCGGGTCATGAAGGCGGCGGCGGCAGGATTTAAACTGAAGGCTGGAAAGCAATAGGGGGATGCGGCAATTATGAGAGCCATTGATCTATTCAACCAGATGGGCATAAAGCTCCATGAGCCAGCCCCGAAGACGGAACCGGAGAAAAATTACGGCCCCACTCTGATGCTGGTAATAGAAATGGAGAAACAGCA
>CAIMFA010000397.1 GCA_903840185.1 uncultured Lentisphaeria bacterium
CCGGATAATTATCCTGATCCATAGAACTTCTCCCTGGAGTACTCTATCTGCCTCAGTCATTTGAAATTATTATCGGACAAACTAACCCATTTTTATAATATACACATGCATTCAAAGAATTAAACCCCCTGAATCCTGCCGGCGTAAAATTTTATGGTTCTGGAATGCTTATGCCGGCTCCATACCGCTTTTTCCGGCGGAGCAAACGGGGCATTTCTGCATACAGAACGGTTTTTCCAGCCCGCTTATTGTGAGCAATTCTTCATTTTGGAAGATTTTCAGCGTGGAATCGTCGGCCAGGATTTCGCCGTCTTTAATGACAATGGTCCTTTCGCATATTTCCAGTACCATATCCAGATCATGGGACGCGATTATCCGGGTATGATTGAAAGAATGGAGCAGCTTGATCAGCCGCCGCCTGGAACTGGGGTCCAGCGAAGATGACGGTTCATCCATCACCAGAATATCCGGTGACATGGACAGGATCGAGGCAATCGCCGCGGAACGCTTTTCCCCTTCGGACAGCTTGTATGGCGGACGGTTGCGCAAATGAGCAATCCCGACCGTGTCCAGCGCGCTTAAAACTCTTTTCTCCACTTCATTTTCAGGCAGTTTATAATTGCGCGGGCCGAATGCCACATCGTCATAAACGGTTGACATGAACAGCTGGTCGTCGGGATTCTGGAAAATAAAGCCGACATGCTGGCGGATCACCGGCAGTGTGCTCTTCCGCACTGCCACTTCTCCGATACTGACCTCGCCTCCGGTTGGAAACAATACCCCGTTAAGGTGCATCAGCAGGGTTGATTTACCGGCGCCGTTAAGGCCGATTATGCCGACCGATTCGCCATGTGTCACCCTGAAGGAAATATTCTTCAGCGCCTGCTTGCCGTCAGGATAAACGTAATCCAGATTTTTAACTTCGATTATATGGTGGCTCATTTGATTAAGTCCGTAATTGAAGCGCCGATTCTGACCGGGATGTTTCCATACCGGACTGCAATGAAAAACAGCGTGAACCCGGTAAAATACGCCAGGTCGAATAAGGAAAACCTTTTCAGGCTGCCGGTATTGTATTCCCCGGCAAATCCCCTGCACAGCATTGATTCATAGACCCGCTGCGCCCGCAGATGTGTCTTTATCAGCAACTGTCCCGACAGCGACCCCCAGGCGTTGAAATGCACTCCCCGGCTGAACGGCGAACGCAGCGAGTAAGCCAGCAGTATCCTGGCGACTTCCTCCAGCAGCAGCGCAATATAACGGTAGGTTAAAATGAGCTGCATGACAAATATTTTCGGTATCCGCAGCGCCCTGAGCGCGGAGGCAATCCCGGTAATGCCGGTCGTCGCCACCAGAATTAACGCGGCCAGCACCGTCAGTACAAATTTCAGCATGATCACCGTGAATGAAACCCAGCCGCCGGAGATTTGCAGCCACGGCAGAATGATCAGAGGTGTCCGGTCAAAGAACGGATTGAAGATGCCGAGTCCGATTGCCAGCGGGGAGATAATGAGCATTCTTTTGAAAAGCGGCGCGAAAGGAATATCTCCGGTTATCATCAGCGCTATCGGATAAATGATTAGCGGCAGCATTGCGCTCAGGTCATATTTGCCGAAAGAAACTGTTACTACTAGAAAAGAGAGCGTGGTCAACAGCTTGGACAAAGGATGCAGCCGGTGAACGGGAGTAGCCTGTCCGGACAATTCATCCAGCAATCTGATATTATTCAGAGATTCCGCGATAGTCGGCATAGGCTGAAAACTTCCTTGGCAGTGAATTTAAAATCACTCAACAAACACTTTGGCTTTTCTGAGCTTCTTGATATACATAATGCTGATCCCTGCAAGTCCCGCAAGCAGCAATGTCATGATGCCGCCTATCAGGCCGGCAAAACTGGTTCCGCCGTTAACCGCGGGCCATTGCTGCCCGTGTCCGGCGGCCGGAAGTTCCGGACTATTTTTGAAAGAATAATCAGGCAGAAAAGCAACTTTCGCCTGGACTGCCGCCAGTACTTTATGGATGGTGCCGTTGCTTTCAAGCTGTTCCTGGCCGGATATTTTCGCAATGGACCATTCCAGCCCGTCCGGACGGGTTGAAGCAAACCAGGACAGGACGCCGCCGGTCAGAATGGCGGCCAGCGCAAAAGCGGCAAGAATCCGCGAAACTGATATTCCGCGGGCGGAACTGGTGTGTTCGATAATCTCCGGGCGCGCCTGCCATACGAACGCGACGATGGAGGCCGTAACCAGCCCTTCAACAATGCCGATCGCCAGATGTATCGGCTGCATCAGCATGACAAAAGTGCTGAACGGCAGTTCCGTCCTGCCGGAAACAACCGTCTCAAGCACCACGCTGAACGCTCCGAGCTGCAACCCGATGACGGCGGCGATCAAGGTTCCGGTAAACAGCCGGGCAGTAGAAGGCTTTTTATTGACGATAAGCCGGTAAATTAAAGGGTAGATGATAAAACATGAATAAAAGCCCAGGTTGAAGATGTTGCAACCGAGTGCTAACAGGCCGCCGTCGGCGAAAAACAGCGCCTGGATGATAAGCACGCTGGCCATCGTCAGAAAACCCGCATACGGCCCGAGCAGTATCGCCAGCAGCAACCCGCCGCCGAGATGTCCGCTGGAGCCGGTGCCGGGAATCGAAAAATTGATCATCTGGGCGGCAAATACAAACGCCCCCATCACCGCCATCAGCGGGACTTTATGATTTTCCATATATTGGACTTTTTTTATCGAATACAGCGCTATTCCGGTCGTTGCCGCCCACATTCCGGCGCCAACGGCGGGAGAAATCAGCGCATCTGCCATGTGCATTTAATCACCTTGAATAATATAAATAAACTAGAATATTACAATATTCAAAAATTTAATATTTTCAAGTTGTTTATTAAGAACTCAGTGCAAATTCTGGCCGGTGGAACTCATGGTGAGGTCGCAATGCAGGACGCCGCGTTGCTGGCGGAGGGAATCCGCTAAGTGGCGGATGTTCTCGGCGCTGCCTTTGACCATGATCATTTCGGCGCAGATGTCATGGCTTAGATGCACATGCGTGGCGGCCAGCACATGGTCATGGCTGTGGTGCTGAATGTGGGTGATCTTTTCGCTCAATTCGCGCTGGTGATGATTATAGACCAGGGTGATTGTACCGAGAACTTCGGCTGCTGCTTCCCATTGTTCAGCGACGATTTTATCACGGATCAGGTCTCTGATGTATTCAGACCTGTTTTTATACTTCGATTTCTGAACCATTTCTTCCAGGGTTTTACATAAAGAGCTTTCAAGTGAGATGCTCAGTCTTACCAGTTCACACATTACAAACCTCCTGAAAATTAAGTTAACAACAGCCCGAAAGCCGATATTTTACCACAGAGGACATCCCGCAGTCGCGGGACTAACCCGAGAGTTAGCAAGGCACAGAGAAAACCATGCTTTCCGGTTTCACGGTTTCACGGTTTTACTGTTTCACGGTTTTACTGTTTTACTGTTTTACTGTAATACCGTTAAGCTGTAATGCCGTAATACCGCTTTATTCTGACTCCTGACTCCTCTTGCAATTATCTCAATTACTGAAAAATGCCGCCATTATGGAAGAACATGAAATAATCCACCACTACGATTGCCAGCGCGATCCGGTAATAGCCGAAGGCGCTGAATGTACGCGTTCTGATGTAGTTCATTAAGAAAGCAATCACGCCCCAGGCGACTAGAAAAGAAACCAGCGTGCCGACGCCCAGTATCAGCCACTCCTCCTTGGTCATGGCCATATTGCTTTCCTTCCGGTATTTCCACAGTGAATAAACCGATGCAGCGGCCATTGTCGGGATCGCCAGAAAAAATGAGAATTCGGCGGCGGCTTTCCGCGACCCGCCCAGTATCATGCCGCCGATGATTGTCGCGGCCGCCCTGGAGGTACCGGGGATCATTGCGAAACATTGGATCAGCCCCACCTGAAAAGCTTTTTTGTACGACATGCCGTCCACGTCATCGTATTTTATCGTGTGTTTTTTCTGTTCAAGCAGAATCAGGATTATTCCGCCGATAAACAGCGCCCCCGCCACCACCCAGTGATTAAACAGATGCTGTTGTATTTTTTTACCCAGCAGTCCGCCGATCACCAGCGCTGGAATCACCGCAAATGCGCTTTTATACCAGATAGACATAACTTCGTTGAATTTCTCCCGCGTTTCCGGGGTATCATGCTTTAGCGGCGGAAACAGCCGGTCGCGGAAATACACCACCACCGCCAGAATCGCGCCAAACTGAATCACCACATCGAACATTTTTTCGAAGCCGGGATGCAAATGGAAAAATTGCTCCGCGATAATCAGATGTCCGGTGCTGCTTATGGGTAAAAACTCGGTGATTCCTTCGATAATTCCAAGAATTACCGCGTTTATAAATTCATTATTCATCATTACCTGTCCGGTTTAGTTTTATTGTCTGGAACCTGGGTTTAAAATCATAAATGGATACATTACTGTTTTTCAACCGCTTTTCAACCGCGATTCGGCATTTTAACCTTAGCGCGGCAAGCCGCAACCAAAAGAAACAGTTAAATACACTTTAACCACGAAAGGCACGAAAATTCACGAAAAAAGCCAATACAGTTTTATCCCGCGACTGCGGGAAGGACGCAGAGCACACTGAGGAAAGACAAATACACTTCACCATGAAGTGCATGAAGTTAAACCCGGGAGCGCCGGTCGTCTGACCGGCTTTAAGGCATTTCGCCTTTGGCGACCAACGCCTCGCCGTTGGATCACGCCCGGCGGGCCGCCGGCGGCAAGTAAGGGAAACAATTTTTTGTTTTCAGGGGAAACCCGGACAGTTCCGGGTTCCCCCTCGCGACCCTCCTCCCGAACTTTCTTGACGGATAAAGTGACAGATAGCAGCATAACACAGATGGATGCAGAGAACGCAGAGAACAGCCGTTTCTACCACGAAAAGCACGAAAGTACACGAAAGTGGAACCGTTTTTCACCACAGAGTTCACAGAGCACACAGAGATAAAACCAGTCAGCGGATTATTGCGGGAGTCCCCGCGGCAATTCGCTGACTAATTTCTTTCTTTGCGCCTCTGCGCCTTTGCGTTAAAACATTTCCTGCATTTGTCTTCCCTCTGTGCCCTCCGTGTGCTTCCCGCAGTCGCGGGATAAAACCTGTATTTCTCCGCGCCTGCGGGAAGGGCTATTGGATATTCAAATTGACCGTTTCTTGTCAACAAAACTGCGTAAAAACCTTCACTGAACTGCTTGCATAAATCTTCTTTAAGTATAGTTTATATCATAACTAAGGCGGACTTTGCCCGCAACCCGAAAGACAGGGAATTCAGGAGTCAGAATTCAGGAGTCAGAATAATAACTGAGAACTAAATCTAAATCCGGAATCTAGAATTTAGAATTTAGAAGTTAGGAGTCGGAATGAAACCTGAGAACTAAATCCAGAATCCAGAATGAAACCCAACACCTAAAACCTAAAACCCAACACCTAAAACCAGAAAGCTAAAACAGCGCGCGAGGGAAGCACATGAAAAAAAGCTTGTTTGCCATCATTCTTTCATTGATTGTCTGCATCATTGCCTCCGCGGCGGACCAGGTTCCTGCCGAGGTCATGCAGAAAATACAAGCCGTCGCGGCGGAAGCCTTTGAGGATAACCCTGAAATGCAGCGCAGTATGATTCAGGCGGAAATTAAAGGTTACCTGGAATTAAAGAATCTGAAAGCCGACGACATTCCGGCGGATATTGTAAAGAAGATCAAAGAGGAATTTACCGAAGAGTTCCCCGGACGGTATTCGCTGCAAAAAAATCTTGCGGAGCAGAACATCAAGGCCTATCGCGAAATTAAAAACTTTTCCGACAAGGACGTGCCGCCGGAACTCGTACAGAAAATTATTGCCGTGCATCCTGAATATACTTACTCAAATTTAAAAATAGTTATTGATTCCAATATTAAAGCCTACAAAAAGCTTAAAACATATTCCAATCCGGATGTGCCGGACAATATCATGAAGAAGATCGTGAACAACGCGCTGGAGGATTTTCCGGACAGCATCGTGCTGGCAAAATTTGTGGTTGACGATCAGATAAAATCCTATAAGCGGCTTAAACAGTGTTCAATCCCCGGCGCCCCTGAGCTAACGATCAAATCATTGATTGCGGAAGTGGACGCGATATATCCGTACGACTACAAAACCCAGGAAATACTGGTCACCGAAGCGGTAAAAAAACTCAGAAAACAGGAATCCGGCAAGTAAAGCTTATAACTGTCGCAATAAATAATGGATAAATTCAGATTATACGGCAAATCTCCGTTTGATGTGGTGGTTGTCCACGGCGGACCTGGCGCCGGCGGGGAAATGTCGCCTGTCGCCCGGGAACTGGCCTCTGAACGGGGAGTGCTGGAACCGTTACAGGCCGCATTGTCATTTGACGGACAGGTTGAGGAATTAAAAAGCATCATTGATGCCGAAACCAATCCGCCGGTCATCCTGATCGGGTTCTCGTGGGGTGCATGGTTATGCTTCATTTTAGCGGCCAGATATCCGGAGCTGGTTAAAAAACTGATTCTGGTCAGCAGCGGCGCCTTTGAAGAAAAGTATGTCAAATCTATGCATCAGACCAGAACTGAACGTCTTACCGGGCCGGAACAGGATGAGCTCAGGGAATTGTCCAGAATTCTGGAAGATCCGGCAGTAACCGACAAAACTCCTTGTTTCAAACGTTTCGGCGCGCTGTTTTCCCGTACTGACGCCTTTGACCTGCTGACTGACGATACGGAAATTGATTTCCGTCCGGATATTTATGCCAAAGTCTGGCCTGAAGGCGCTGAGTTCCGCCGCAGCGGCAAACTGCTGGAATCGGGCAGGCGGATAAAATGTCCGGTCACCGCGATTCATGGCGATTACGATCCTCATCCGTCTGACGGAGTCCGCATTCCGCTCTCTTCGGTTGTGCGGGATTTCAACTTCATCGAATTGAAAAAATGCGGACATAAGCCCTGGCTTGAGCGTCACGCCCGCGACGAATTCTTCCGCATCCTGAAAGCGCAATTAATAACAACACCTTCCAGTTTGTGTTGAAAACGTTAAAAATGTACGGTTTGTGACTTGCGGTTTAGCGGTTTTTAATGTAGATTAGCAGGCTATAGAAAATACACTTTGAAATTATTACAACTTAAATTACTTAAAAATAATGAGGGATCAAAATGGCAGTTGAATTGTCTTATGTGTTGATTACACCGTACAGCCTGATGAAATCTAGAACCGGGGGCATCATTGCCCGGCTGCTTTCACGGACTGATCTGGATCTGGTCGGCGCCCAGGTATTGACTTTCACCAAAGAACTGGTTGCTCAGTATGCGGCGTCGCTGGAAAAAGCAGTTAGTCAGTCAAATCCCAAAATGGCCAAACTGTTGAGCGACTATGTCAAAGATAACTTCACCGAGCGCGAAGACGGCAAACGCGAAAGAGTCATGATGCTGCTGTTCCGCGGCGAAGACGCCTGCAAAAAGCTTTATGAGATCGTCGGCAGTTTGAGCGGCAAACCCCGCAAAGAATCGTTGACCGGGGAAACCATCCGCGATACTTACTCGGATTTGGTGGGCGACAAAGACAACCCGGACAAGGTCCGTTATTTCGAGCCGGCCGTGCTGACCCCGCCTGATTTCGCTTCAGCCGTGGAAAGACTGAAAATGTTTGCCGAGTTTGCGGCAAAAAGTAAGAATATCGTGGAAAATGTAGTAGGCGTGGAAGATGGCGATGAGCGCACTCTGGTTATCCTGAAGCCGGAAAACTGGCGTCATCCCAGCACCAAACCCGGCAATATCATTGATATGCTGAGCCGTACCGGCCTGCGTCTTGTCGGCTGTAAGATTTACCGCATGTCCGTTGCCGAAGCTCTGGAATTTTACGGCCCGGTCAAAGAAGCGCTGCGCAAAAAACTCGCTCCGAAAATCGGCGAAAAGGCCAAGGAAATCCTGGAAAAAGAATTTGAGATCAAAATGAATCCGCAGGTTATCGAAAAACTTACTGAAACAGTCGGATTCACTTTTGCCGATGACCAGTTCTCCAAAATCGTCGAGTTCATGTCCGGCAGACGTCCGGATTCCTGTCCGGTTTCTGAAATGAGCGACCCCGGCCTGGCCAAATGCATGATCCTGATTTATGAAGGCAAAGAAGCCATCTCCAAGATCAGAAACGTGCTCGGACCCACCGATCCGACCAAAGCCCCCGGCGGCACCGTCAGACGTGATTTCGGCCATGACGTCATGGTCAACACCGCCCACGCTTCAGATGCTCCGGAAAGCGTTGTCCGCGAAATGAAGATCGTCAAGATCGACAAGAACGAGCTCAGCGGCAAGATTCAAGATTTCCTGCAGAAATATGAAACGGCAAAACAATAAATAATTAATCAGCAAGGATCAGATTCAATGCAGAATATCCAGATCACCAGAGGATTCATGGGAGGGCTCAGCCCTTCAACGACGTTAAAAATGACCCAGAAGGCGAAAGATATGAAAGCCCAGGGCATTGACGTATGCAGCATGTCCGCCGGAGAACCCGACTTTGACACGCCGAAATATATCAAAGACGCCGCGATTGAAGCATTGAACAGCGGCAAAACCGGTTACACTGATTCCAGCGGCATGCCGGAACTGAGGAAAGCATGCGCGGAGAAATTCATCAAGGACAACAATATCCAGACCACTTCCGCGCAGGTGATTGTCGGCCCCGGCGCGAAATTTTCCGTATTCAGCGCGATTGCCGCGCTCTGCGGCCCCGGCGACGAAGTAATCATTCCCGCACCGTTCTGGCTGAGCTATCCGGAAATGGTTACCGCTTCCGGCGCAAAATCAGTTTTTGTTGACACCAAAGCGGAAAACAACTATGAACTGCTTCCCGCCGATCTGGAAAAAGCGGTCACCGCCAATACCCGGCTGCTGATCCTGAATACCCCGTCCAATCCGACCGGTGCGATTTACCGGAAAGCCACTCTGGAAGCGATTGCCGCGCTGGCGGTCAAGCATAATTTCATGGTGCTGTCCGACGAAATCTACGAAGAGCTTGTCTATGAAAAGGATTTCCCGCACGTCAGTATTGGCGCGTTGAACAAGGAAATTGCCGAACTGACCATCACTGTCAACGGCTTCAGCAAAGCTTACGCCATGACCGGCTGGAGACTGGGTTATCTGACCGCTCCGCTGTGGCTGTCGAAAAAGATCAACGCGCTCCAGAGCCATCTGACTTCCAATCCCACGACCTTTGCCCAGTACGGCGCGCTGAAAGCCCTGGCCTGCGGTAAAGAGGAAGTATACAGGATGCGCGACTCTTTCGCGACCCGTCGTGATTTGATTTATAATCTGGTCAGTGAAATCCCGAAAGTAAAATCCATCCGTCCGCAGGGCGCGTTCTATCTGTTCTGCGACATTTCCGCCTGCGGCCTGAAGAGCGGTGAATTCTGCGACCGGCTGCTGGAAGAGGAAAAGCTGGTGGCAATTCCCGGCGACGCCTTTGGCGCCGACAACTGTCTCCGTCTGTCTTATGCCTGTTCCGAAGAAAACATCCGGAAAGCAGTTTCCAGACTGAAGAATTTCTGCTCGAAATTCTAATTTTACCTCATAACAAGCCGCCAGTAATATGGCGGCTTGTTTTTTCTATCCAATTAATGATAATCAGGAGTCACAAAATTCCTGACTGCACTATTTTCTATCATGATTTCAGCCTCATGGCTGTTCAATGTTAATGAACTTAACC
>CAIMFA010000398.1 GCA_903840185.1 uncultured Lentisphaeria bacterium
GCCTTAAATGCCTTAAAAAATCTCGGTGGTTGGGGCAGAGCCCCAAATCTGGAATGACGGCACGATGCCAGTTAAAATGAACTCAAGTGTTCAGGTCTCCAAGTTGAGACGCTACCAAAGTTTTAGCTGCATCGGAGCGACATATTAATAGAAGGAGGCCTATGAACACGCTGAAAAGAATAATGATGGTAGCAACCATGACAGCCGGAATCGCGGCATCAGCCGAAGTAAAACTTGAAATTAACGGCAATGAGTGGAAGGTCACCGCCGCCGCTTATTCCGCCGCATCAAAAAACGGCTATCTGAACAGTATAATTGTTGACGGTAAAGAATTTCTGGCACAGGCAAAAATTCCGGGCGGCAGTTATCTTTGCGGCAAAGAGATGCCTGCGCTGAAAGAAATAAAGCAGGATCAGGGTAATCTCATAAGCGGAAGCTGTTCGCTGGGAAAGCTCATTTATACTTTCGGCGACAATGATATCACTTTCAGTTATGAAAATACTTCTCCTGAAAAGAACGTATATTATTTTATCATCAATCCTGAAATCAAAACAGTTGCCGTAAATGATACTGACGCCAGGGATGTTCCGCTTACTGTTTCCGGCTCCAGCTTCAAGTGGATCCAGGGGACGGCGGCGCTGGACTTCAAGGCGGAAACCCGGGTCTGGGGGCCATGGAACGGATTTCAGGTATGGGAACTGGCCGTACCGGCAGGAAAAACTCAAACCGCAAAAATTGTTCCGGGAAAGAATATGGATAATCCCAAATTAAGTCAACAGATAAAAAATACCAGCCAGTACAACAACTTTGACTATTCGGCGACCGGCAAAAGCGGACAGATTCCGCTGTGCATGATCGGCGACAGCATCACCTGGGCTGAAAAAGGCGACTGCTGGCGGAAAGAGCTGCTGGCACGGCTGCCGAACCTGGCATTTGTCGGCACTCATACCGCGATGCACGGCTACAGTCACGCCGGCGAAGGCGGCAACAGCACCGGTCAGATACTGGCCAGGATGAAGTACATCCCGGACTGCCCGTATTACAGCGTTTTGATCGGCACCAACAATAACGGCGTGAAAAAAGCTGAACTGATTGAAGGCAAATCGAAGCAGACCGCCGACGAAATCATAAAGATTGTCAATGAACTGCTGAAAAAGAAAGGCGTGGAGAAAGTGTTTCTTTCTTCAATTTTGCCCTGCGCCACCGACAATCCGTTCCGCGACCAGTGCAACAGCGCCACCAACAAAATACTGCAGGAAAAATTTGACAGCGTGTTTCCAAAAGACAAAGTAGTCTGGGTGGAATATGAAACGCCGATCCGGCAGGTTCAGGGCTGGGAAAAGAAGATTTTCCTGCATCCGAATGAAGATGGCTATGCGCTGGTCGGGGATATTACCGCCAAAGCGATCAGTTCGGCATTGAACATTAAACCCGGAACTGAATCCGTGCGACCGGAAAATTCAGGAGTACAAGTCGTCAATCTGATGGGGGATAATAATATCACAGTCTGCCCGGTAATCGCCGGCTGGTACATTTTATCATGTAAAGTAGATGCCGTTACCGGCCAGCAACCGGAAATCGTTATTGAAAGCCGGATTCCCGGCAAGAATACATTCAAGCAGATAATTCCGGTTAAAGCGGCTCCTGGCGAAACGTTCAGCGCGAATGTTTTCACCAATTATGAAGGTTACGGCTACACCCGTGATTTCCTGACTCTGAAAACCAATGACTGCAGCGTTTCAAATGTGCTGCTGGAAAAGATGCGCCCGTCGAAGAAACCGTCTATCTACGGGAAAGATTCTTATATTGACACAGTATCGCCGGTCTCCAAAGGCGAATTGCTGGAAAACTCTAAAAACTAGGAATTCAGGAGTCAGGAGTCAGAAGTCAGAATGGGAACCTGAAGCCAGGAATACATAAGGAATTGGATTAAAGACGGACGAAATTGAGCATCTGCTTATTAAGAAATTTATGATGCAAATTTACCTGTAATTTATAGATATTAAATAACAACAGAGGTTAACAATGGCTTTTAAACTTGGACTTGTCGGACTATGCACTTCACATCCGGAAAACTGGGTTCCGATCATCCGGGACATGACGGACAATAAAATCGTTGATGTGGAGATCGTCGCCGCCTGGGACTCCGGCGAAACCAGACCAGCCGGATTCGCCGCCGAATTCTGCAAGAAATTCAACATTCCGCATACTATTGAAAAACTCGAAGACATGGTTGAAATGGTTGATGGAATCATCCTGCATACTACCAACTGGGACCGCCATATCGAACAGGCGCGTCCTTTCGTTGACGCCGGAAAATCAGTATTGATTGACAAACCAGTTGCCGGCAACATGAAAGACGCCAATATTTTCCTGGACTGGATGAAACAGGGCAAACGCGTCACCGGCGGCTCCAGTCTTCGTTTCAACAAGGAAGTCGGCGAATTTCTGGCGATACCGGAAGCCGAACGCGGCAAAGTCCATACCGCTTATACTGCAATCGGGGTCGATGATTTCAACTACGGCATCCATGCCTATGCGATTGTTTCCTGTCTGATGGGGCCGGGCATTCAATCCGTTCAGTACCTGGGCAGCAGCAATCAGAAACAGCTTATGCTGCAATGGGCTGACGGCAGAGTGGTATTGATGACGGTCGGCAAAACCGCATGGCTGCCGTTCTGTATTACAGTTGTTACCGACAAGAACATCCGGCAGATAGCCGGTGACACTTCCCAGATTTACCGCAGTCTGCTGATGGCGGTACTGCCGTATCTTTCCGGCAAAACCGATAAAGCCCCGCTCGGAATCAATGAAATTCTGGAACCGGAACTGGCCGCCATGGCCGCCCGCGTTTCATGGTTAAACAACGGACAGAAAGTATTTCTGACCGATCTGCGCAGCGATGACCCCGGCTACGACGGCACCCAGTTCGCCCTGGAATACC
>CAIMFA010000399.1 GCA_903840185.1 uncultured Lentisphaeria bacterium
AATCCAATCCACAATCCTATTCATCTAAAGTAGAATTTTCAACCGCGCAGAGTATATCAAGCCTTCCTTTGTGTCTTTGTGCCTTTGTGGTTAAATACAAAGTACTATGCGATGAACTTAACCGGCCGCACTCCAAAGATTGTTTTCACAATCATAAAGAACCCAAAACACAAATTCATATATTATTAAATTATGCTTTTTAAGGATTACAATCCTAAAATAACATGCTTTTTAAGGATTACAATCCTGAAAAAGCACATTTTAAAAGCGCGGTGCTAAAAAAAGTGGCAGTTCCGACGCTGTGTCAGCGCCGGAACTGCCGGGGGTAGTAAAAGATGGAAAAGGGGGAGCTAATCCATCTTCGGGGGGTTGGTCATTCTTTCCAGCCGCTTGGCTATTTCCTGGTCTTTATTGGCTACGGCTTCGTCGTATTTAGCCTTTCTTTCCTTGATATTGTTTTCATCAAATTCTATTTTCTTCTTCATGTTTTCAAGGCGCTGCGTATACTGCTCGGTTACTTTTGCCTTGATCTGTTCAAGCACCTTCGGATCTTTGTCTTTCTGGTATGCCTTGACCATTTCCATGACCTTTTCACGTTCCGCCTGCATTTTCTCGCGCTCTGCCTTCATTTCTTCGCCGGCTTTTTTGGAGAGCTCATCGAGTTTACTCTTCGCGGCTTCCCTGTCCGTTTCTCTCAACTTCTTGATTTCTTCCATTTCTTTCGGATATTTCATCATCATGCGGTCCATCATCATGCGCTGATTATCACCGCCGGGGCCTCTGTCGCCGCCGGGACCGCCCATTTCACCCATCTCTCCGCCGGGGCCGCCACGTCTTTCCCCCCTGCCTTTTTCCTTCATTTCCTTCTTTGCCGGTTGATCTGAAGTCGCGGAATCATCCGCGAAAACGATGGAAGTACCCAGTCCGAACATACCGGCGGCCACCAATAACATGACTTTGTTCATCTTTTTATCTCCTGAATAATGTTGCGGGAAAACAATTAATACGGCTTAACTTTTTAAAAAATTCCTTCAACGGTATCAAAACAGTTCCTCCTTAAATTTGCTGGTTTACATTAAAACTAACCACAGAGTTTTTAGCCTGAATAATCCAGGCTAAAAACTCTTTGTGTCTTTGTGCCTTTGTGGTTAAATTACGCTTTTAATTATTTTGGCTGCGTCATTCTCTGTTCCATGCGGGTCCGGAATTCCATCATCTGGGCGCGGGTGGTGGAGTCGGTATTTTCCAGCATATTCTGGATCATGGCTTTGCTGGGGCCTGCGCCTCCAGGTCCTCCGGGCGGCGGACCGCCGCCGGGGCCGCCCGCGGTTCCGCTTTTTCTCCGTTCCTCCATCTCCTTAACCATATTGTCCAGAAACTTGTCCTGCGCCGCCTTGTCCATGGCGAAAAAACTCTTCATGCGCTCCTGCATTTCCTTCTGCATCAGTTTCCGCGTATTTTTGAAGACCGCGGCGCGCTCCTCCTGGCTCAGATCATTATTGAAAGGAACCGGCGGCCCGTTTTTGTCCTTTCGCAGACTCTTCATATAGCGTTCCTGCTCCGATTCCGGCAGCGACGCGAACTCTTTTGACGCCATGTATTTGACCGCGTCTTTCTGCGTCATTCCGGCCGGATCCGGGACTGGCGCATGAGTGTGGAACAACATAAAACATAGTTCGTAAAGCGGAAAGATCAACAGTGCTGCAACTCCGGCGGTTACGAGGATTTTATTCTTCCTGTTCAGTTTCATTATAAGGAACCTCCTGATATTACAATTTGTCGCTGACATGCCAGTCGGCGAAAAGATAATTTTTAGCGCCGCCTTTACTGGTGACGCTGATTTTATCCGCGGCGGCGTTCTCGTCCTGATTGATGCTGAGCAGGCTTGACGTCCGGTGGAAACATTCATAGTCAAACATGACGATCCGTTCGGCTGAAGACATATTTCCCCACCCCATTTTCGCGCCGAGTTTGCGTCCGCCAAGCATGCTGGCATATTCATAGCTGCAACCTTCAGCTTCAAAAAACGTCTTGTCTTCAGTATTGCCGGGATAAGATTTTTCCGGCAGGATATCAACCGGGCACTGAAATACTTTGACGTTGCCACCGACATAGCTTTTCAGCACATCCGCAATACGCAGATCGGAAGTGTTGACCGTCGGCTTCATCGCCGCCACCGGGAAAGTGTCTTGAAAGGCCGTCATATATGACGAGAAAGCGATTCCCGTCTGCCGGAGGTTGCTTGCGCACTGGGAGAGCCTGGCCTTGCCGCGTATTTTTCCCATGACCGGAAACAGCAATCCGGCAAGGATCGCGATGATCGCTATCACCGTGAGGAGTTCCACCAATGTAAAATTTTCACGTTTGCTGCACATTTTATTTTTGTCTTTATTCTCTTTTTATTCCTTTGAAAAACTTTTCAAATTCCTGAGAGTTCCTCATTTGCTAAAACTGCTGTAACCGCCCCGCCGGCTGACTTACGGCGGGCAAAATCCGGCGTCAATTCTTTTCGCGATTGTCATCGCCGCGCGGCGGTTTTTCCGGAGGATTTCCGCCTCTGTTGCCGTGCTGCTCAATAATCTCCATTCTAAGTTTCGCGAGTTCCGGCTTCTGCGTCCGGCTCAGCACGGCATCCACCCGGTCAAAAAACTCCATGAATACTTCCAGATATTCGGGGGAGTGCTTCTGCCGCAATTTTTCCATCCGCTCAACCAGACGGTCTATTGCCGGCATGGCCTGCTGCCGCTGCTCCGGCGTCAGTTTGAGCCGGTCAATCGTGCGGCTGCTGATCATCTCTTTCAGTTTTTCCGGAGACGGCGGGGCGGGCGGCGGGCCGGAACGGTTGTGCCACGGCGGCGGGGGCGACACCAGGTGACTGACAAAAAAACCGGCAATGACTCCGGAAAAAAACAGCGTTCCGGCCCATAGCGTTATCATCCAGATATTGTTATTCTTCATCATCACGGATTCTCCTATATTTTCGTGACTGCGGTAACGGCATTTTCAAAACTGTCCAGCGGAACTTCGATCACTGACGATTTCTGCACCGGGAAAGCCATATACAAAGCGGCGCAGAGCAGCGCCGCAGCGGCCGAAACCATCGCCAGCCGCCACATCAGCCTGACCGGGATCATCGCGGCATTTACGGCGATATTTTCAACGGCGTGACAGCGGCGCACCGCGCCCATGACCCCCGCCCGCCATTCCGGCGTCGGATGCAGGTCTCTGCCTGCCCGGAAAACCGCCGCCAGTATTGCTTCCAACTGATTGACTTCCTGCTTTTTCATATTGATTCTCCGATTGATTCGAGCAGCTGCCGCATCTTGCGCCGGGCCCGCATTGCTCTGACTTTCGTTTTGATAAGACTCCATTCCAATGCCGCCGCCACTTCTCTCAACAGCATCCCTTCAATATAAACCGATTCGATCAAGGTCCGGTCTTCCGGCGACAATTGACCGAGCAGCCATTCCAGTATTCCAGCCGCTTCCGCATGTTTGACCAGGTGGTCGGCCTCATCCGGGGCTTTGCAGGCGGCGGCCTGTTCAATCCACTGCCGCTGATCCTGTGTCGGCGACATGCTGACCAGCCGCGCCCGGTGGCGCATCTGTTCGCGCCAGTAGGCGCAGCATGAACGGATCGCGATCCGCGACATCCAGTTGCCGAACGGCGCCGTTGCCGAATAACCTGACAGCGACTGGTAAGCCCGGACGAAAACATCCTGCGCCACTGCCGCCACCGCATCCGCCGGAACCCGCCGGGCGACTATTGCGTACACTGAACCCTGATATTTCTCAAGCAGCTCGCTATAACGTTCAACGTCTCCCTGAAGTATAGCCTCCGTGATCGCGGCATCTTCATGTCAATGCATATTTATCCTATATTCCGCAGTTGAACAAGACATTTTTTGTTATTACTTAATAAATAATACTTTGCATAAAACAATACATCAATCTGTCGGAAGCAGCCGGATACAGTTCACCCCTTCGGGTTGCGCCGTTTGGGCATATCTTCGTCGTCAGCTTCGCCTTGCAGTATGCTTATACAGCGTCGGATTGCTTCCTAGAATCTACGCCCAAGCCTGCGCAACTGCGGAATATAGGTTTCTGTTAACACCTGCTTCCAAAATTCATCGTCACTAATATAGTGGCGTTGACAGGCAAAAGGTTACACCGGAAATTCCGAAAAGCAAAAAAAGCGGAATGTTATCCACAGAGGACGCAGATGAAAAGCATGAAGTTATACTCTGCACGGCTGAAAATTCAACTATAGATGAATTTTCAGCCGTGCAGAGTATAATCCCGGGAGCGCCGGTCGCCTGACCGGCTTTATGCATTTCGGGCAGGGTCGGCCGTCCCGGCAGACCGTATTTATGCATTCCGGCGGGCCGCCGGTGGCGAGAGTAAAGGGAAACAATTATTTGTTTGCCTGCCGGCGCAGGAAGTACGCCGGAGTGCAGCTCCAGGCGTGGCAGTAACTGTTTATAATGTGGCTTTTATACGGAGAAAGATACTGATCCTGCTGGTCAAACACCTCCCAGAAGGTGTCGGCTCCCAGCCGGACCATCGTGCCCCAGTATTGTTCCAGCAATGCATACGCGTCTTTTTCCATTCCGGCGGCCAGCATGGCTTCAACTATATAATGATATAAATACGGCCCGGCCGGTTTTACGGCGTCCGGCGTATTTGCCGCGGTCGATATAGCTTCCGCGGCTCCGGCGGACGGCAGCACTCCGGCCAGCGTCATCCATGCCTGCGACGCCCAGGACACCTGACGGTCTCTGCCGCTGACAAATACCCGTTTCTTCTGATCAAAGAGATGTTTCAGCGCGGCGTCAGACATTTTAACGATGGCGTCCTTGATCCATGTTTCCGGTTCGCGGCCAAGCGCTTTGCTCAGTTCTAAAGCTTTTTTCAGAGAGAAGATGACCACTCCCTGTTCAGCAGTCTGCTTATCCAGCCGCGGACTCCAGTCAATGAACAGCCACCATTTTTTGTTATCCTGAAACAGTCCGCCGCCATCGACTTCCTTCAGCACGATCCGGAGCTGACGTTCCGCCACCGGCCAGAGTTCCGCCGCAGTCGCCCAGTCGCCGGACGCCTGTGCATATTCCAGCAGCGACGGCGCGAAAAGCGCGGTATAATCGTAGATTTGCGATCTGCCGGAATGCGGCTGCGGCCGCTCAAACAGACATGACGGGACCAGACCATTTTCGTCCACCAGACCGGCAAAAAGATAAAGACAGCGTTTGCACAGATCGAAATTTTTAAAGGAGTGGTAATTGACCAGCGCCTGCAGCCGGAAATCTCCGAGCCACAACCGTCTGTCCCGCTTCGGGCCGTCTTCAAACACCGTCTGCATGCAGTTTTTCAAGGTGTCGAGACTGATGCGGTCGATCTGCCGGAGTCCGGCGGAAAATGATTCCGGCAGCGCCGCGACGGCGGCCATATCCGCGGACGTCACGGTCTCGCATTGTATATTTTTAATTTTTATCTTGTAGTACGGGGAATTGTATTCGGCGGAGATTTTGACATAGCGGAAAGCATAACGGCGCGGCAGCCGCACTTTCTCAGGCGGGTCATCCAGTACCAGTATCTCCTCCTGAAGCCAGGCGCGCCCCAGGCTGCCGTTATAACCGGAAAAGTCTTCGCCGATTTCCGCCGGCACCTCGCCAAAAATGATTTTCAACCGCAGCTGGCAGTCAACGTTCACCTCTGACTCGATCTCAAAACTCAAATATCCGACGCAATATTGACAGAAATCTAAAATGATCTCATCGCTGCGGTCCCATATTTTCACATAAGCTTCTTCAGGTCTGCCGGCGTCAAGCATCCGCCAGCCTTGAAAAGCTTCGGCATCACGCGTCACATGCACTGCGCGCGACGGTTTAACGATCTGCTTAAACAGTTCCGGCTTCAGCGCCTCCGCTTTATCAATCAGGATATTTTG
>CAIMFA010000400.1 GCA_903840185.1 uncultured Lentisphaeria bacterium
CCGCACGGCTGGCACGCTGGTGCAAAAGCCGCGACGAATACCGGCCCAAGCCTCGTTGTCGCTTGAACACATCATGGCCCGGCCTTGGGCTTCCGGATGTTTCAGCCAGAAAGGCGAATCGGCAGGCAAACCGCGCGGCTCGCAGAGATATACAATGACCTTGAGCCCATGCTTGGCGGCCTTTTCCACCAGACGGTTCAATAATACAAGCTGGTTCGGGTCCGGCTTTGGGAAAAAGCCGGACGGCACGGTTTCTCTCAGGACGACATGGACCCAGATGCTGTCAAACCCATGACCGGCGGCAGTTGCAAGGTAATGGTCGGTGTATACCTTATTGGCTGACTCCAATTCGGCGTGAGAAAGGCCGTCTTTGCCCCAGCAATCCGATTCCATAGACCGGATAATCCGGGGGGTAAACTGAAATATGCGTTTATCTTTCATGGGGACATCTCCGAAAACTTTGTTTCTCATCATACCACACAGTTCATCAGGTAATATCTTCGGTAAAGCTCGTGGAGGGTGGGTGCGGTGACGCGAAGAGTGTTTTCATTCACTCTTGCGATATACGGAAAAAGCGTGTTTTCTTTTCCTGTGTCGCAGAGACCGAACGGCGCATATTTCTCCGCAAATTCTGAGGCCGCATATTTTATGACGAGCGTAAACGGCGGTGAAAGCTTCCATGGGGAAATGGAGCTGAGTGACTGTATCGCGCGGCACGCTCCGTCTTTAATCATCTTCCGGGCCGTCGCCGGGTGTAGTGTGACACACAGGTTTCTGGTAATGCCTCTCTTCACCGCAACACCAACGAACCCGTTCGCAAGGGGAATCATTTCCTTGATCGTCTCCTCATCCCCGGTCAAAAGAGCCAGCGGAATATTTTTTTCGCCAAGCACAGAGGTGAACAACCCTGCCTCGCCAACCTCGATATCATTCAACCACATTCCCTGATTTACCATGTGACTTCCCGTGTGTTCCAGCGAGCCGCGCACTCCTTTCCTGGGATGCTGTCCGATGATGAACGCGGCGGAAAACGAATCATCCACTGCATCCATGGGATTTCCTTTTCCGGTGACAAACGTCACGTCCGCGTCTATCCGGTCAAAATCAAGCATCATGTCATATCCTGACCCGTGTCCGTCGGCTATCAGGAATTCAGTTGCGCCGGCTTCTTTTGCACCCGTAACGGCCGCGTTGATCTCATCTGCAAGGAATTCGCGCGCCTTCCTGTAGTATGGATTGTCAATACCATTCAGTTGCTGATCAACTGAAATTCCCGCCACTCCTTCGAGGTCTGTAACAATAAAAATCTTCATTAAGAACGCTCTCCTTTTTTCAATAGTTGAGTTTAGGTGGATCTGACTTATACTTTTTATTTATTATGTATCGACTTAAAATACCGTATTTTAAGCCGTTAAAAGAAATGCTTAAGCGATCAACATTGTCTCTAAGAGGCATATTTGCATTGACAAAAAGCTGCTAACATTTGGTATACAGCAACATGTGTATTGCAAAAAGCGGAAGACCCTTTTGCAGCCTCATATTTCAGCAAAAGGACTGCCTGAAACGGGGTTGATTTTCAAAGTGTCACTTTTATGAACTCGCGTTTATCGGCGGATTCTCGGGCGCAGAGGCAGCTCAATGTGCCGTATATTCCGTTACCGGTAATTAAATCGGTACGGGCCCGCTGTCCGGTTTTCATGGTTTGCAGAAAATCATATACCAATTCTTTGTCGCCGCCATAATGGCTTAACGGCCCAGACGGAACGACTATTTCCTCGGTATGGTTACGGAAATGCGACATGACTTTTATCCTGCCTGAAAAATCCATTTCAATGGTGCCGCGATAACCGTAGATGCGAGCGCCGCGCCGATGCGCCGCGTTTCTGGCAAAAAAGTTTTGATGGTAACTGAGATGGGCGCCGCTTTCCAGTTCAATAATACATTCCCCGATGTCGTCAATTTTTATATCCCGGGAAAATCGGCACATTTGATGTGCTGTTTTTGCTTCCGCGTCAGCGACGGAGTTATAAGCATTGCGCTCATGAAAGTAATTATAAGGACTTTCATGACATTGTTTCTGCTCCTTGCACTGATCACAACTCAAGTCAAACGACTTATCTCCGCCGAAAACCCGTTGCGCCCGCATAGCGCAAACTTCGCGGGGAAGATGCCCGGCCAGGAAGAGCAGGTAGTCAATATCGTGAACCGCTTTCTGCATGAACATGCCGCCGGTCTTCTCGAAATCGCGATACCAGCTTGAAAAATAACCTGCACCATAACCAACATCATTGTAGGCGACAAGCTGTTCTACGGTTCCGATGGTTCCTAAATCAATGATTTTTTTAACTTCAGTCGTCAAAGGACACAAACGCATCGGCAGCGAAACTTCCACCGGCACAGAAGAATTTCTAAATGCCGCATAAAGTTTTTGCAATTGATCAAGATGAATTGAAACTGGTTTCTCCATATAGATCGGGGTGTTCATCTGTTCCAGTGCGCAGGCAACTTCAGTATGCAAGTTGCATGGAGTTCCAATGATAATACCATCCAATTCCACTTCTTTCGCGACAAAGTCTTTTAAATCATCGTAAAAGCGACAGCCGACATCAAGCTTGACCTGCTTTTCTGCAAGTCGCGCCCTGGCGGAGTCGAAATTGATATCCATTACAGCGGACACCTCGTAATCATCGCCATATACACCCGTATATCCGGCGATTGTGGCCGCTTGCAAACCGCATCCGACTATTCCTATTTTCAACATCTAATCTTTTCCTTTTGATCAAGGTGTCATGAAATCAACACTATGTTTATCTTTGAACGTTACTTCCTGTCATCTTGTACTGTTAACGTGTGATCCAGCCCACGTAACAGCATTACTCAGGAATGTTTCTGCTTCTTCCAATACTTTTGAAATTGGCTCAATAGTCATTATATACGCCTCTTTTATGTTTTTGCATTCGCATTTTTAATCGTCACAATCGCGCATTCGTGTTCCGCTAAACTCAGTCGCAGATGCGCCGCCTTCGCCTCCACTTTTATCGTAAACGGCTTGTCGCATGAAATCATGTCCGCTTTAAGATCCGGCAAATGAATCGTCACGAGCGGAGAGATCGGTACCGGCATTTCCGGGAAAGCATCTTCCATGATGATGATATGCCTGTCGCCATTTTGCGCCTCGAACGCGATCAGTTTTCCGGCGGTGGTTGTCGTTGCGGGCGAGTTAAGTTCCCGATGAATAAGCGCCACCGATTTGTTCATCAATTCACTGATACTGCTCCTGCCGTAGGCGACGCGTTCATAAAACGAATCACGCCGGACAACCGTAGGAGGAATGTTGAACAATGCGGTTTTCCCGCTTGCAGTCTGGTTGCAAAATAATACTGGAGCTTCGGCTTCCAGCAACACGGAAGCACTGGTTGCGCGGTATTTCGCAATACTCAGCGGATGTTCGGTATATTCCGCCATGCCACCGAGTATGAGCAGTGGATTGTCGGGCTGCTTGGCGTTCATCTTGATATTTTTCACCGCAACCGGTTTTTCCATCAGTTCAACGCCGAACAGGTCTTCAAGCCCGTCAACGGTTTCAAAAGCCAGCAGATTCACCCCTTGCGCATGCAGTTTTCGGATAGCGTCAATCTGTTCCGCTGTTACGCCGCAAAGAGGTGGAAGCACCAGTAATCCTACATCTTTCGCGGACAACTCACGCAACGATTCCAACGCGCACAGGAATCCAGACTGCTGTCCATCTACACGGGCAGTTTCCTGGACATACGGAATGGTCTCTTCTGCGGTATTGAATATGTCGCCCCACGGATAGCCGTTCGGACGGGAATATTCGTAGAACGCCTGATGGTTTTCGCAAATGGAGTCGCTATAGGCATAAGCAGTGCAACGCATCGGCTTGGCCGGTTTTGCTTTATGGATGAACTTCCAACTATCGAGTATGACATCAAAGCGTTCACGGTCTAACGCGTCGGTGTGAAAGCCGTAATCCTGCCAATAGTTGAATTGGCCCTTATCAAACCATGCCGTCGCATACGCATATTCAAAATACCTTTTCTTATCAGCGGAAGCCGGATGGTCTGTATTCCCGAACGGCGGCCAGGCATAGCCTACGGCTCCATCGGGGCATCCCTGGATAATGCAGGGATAAACTTCCGGATAAATTTTGGTGTCAGGCGCCGCCATCTTCAACGCAGTCAGCAGGATTGGGCCGCGCTGGATATTGTATTTACAGCTAAATGGATAATCTTCGAACGCGAAAAAACCGTCACAAAATTCCGGTATGGTTCCTTGATATTTAAGCACGTGGTTTGTTTTGCCATGGGCGACATACACATTCATTGGGCCGTAAGCGGAACGTTTAATTCCGGGATTGATCTCGCGCAGGTGTTTCTGCAAGGCAAGGTTTTCCCTGAAAAACCAGGCATTGAAGAAGTCAAGCCACTTGCGCCAGTGCAGTGTCACCAATTCCTCCAATGCCGCCTCAGGCATATGCCCGTTTTCCGTACGGAGCCTTTCCATTCCAGCGATAGTAAGATATTTTTCACCGTCCGGCGAAAAATCATTGCTGCGTAAAAACTCGATCAGCAGAGCCAATACTGGACCGGAATAGGTCGCAGGTTTCCACATGTCATGATGCTCTCCGCCAGTAATGTGACAAGGGAAGATGAAATCGCATTTGCTGACAACGTCCCGGTTGGACTCGATATCCGGATGTTCGCAAACGCGATCCGCTATCCACACCCACCATTTCCGATGATAGGTCTTCAGGATGTCATAAATCCGGTGCCGTCTTCCCACGTCAGGAGCATGAGTGGTTACCGACAGATAATGCGCCACGTTGTTTTCTACATTGAGATATGGTTCAAACTGATCCTGTTCCAAGCCTTTTGTTTCATTGGGCATGCTGAAGAGCAGCGGCAGCCCGGACAGCAGCGGAGCCGAAGGCGCATCCGGATCGGCGGACATCACCTCAAAGGCATGACGCTGAGTGATGACACAGCTCCCGGCAAACCAAAGATCGAAACTGAGATGATACACTCCGGGCGGTAACGTTTTCGGAGGCAGTTCCGCAATAAACTCCGTGAAGTTCAGTTCCGCGTTTTTAACCACTTTAAAAGGTGACACAGCGAGTGTCTCAAGCTCTTCAGTAAAGGCATTTTCAAGCTGACAATTCAGACTGACGTCTTCAGGCAGAAACTCGTCACCGCCAAACCTGATCACGGCTTTGAAAGAGCATTGTTCCAGTTCAATGAAAAAGTGATTGCGCCGGGCAAATGCCAAGGCGGCCTCATAGCGGGGATCGGTTTCGGGGATGCGTCTGCAAATTTCCTTGTCCGGTTGCGAATGCAATTCAAGCGCAAACTCACCAACCTGCGGGGCGGTTCCGGCATAGACAATTTTCTTTTGGGCGATATCGAATATCGCCTCATTCGGACCGCTCCTCAAATGGCTTGCGATGTTAATGACGCAATGTTCATAACCGATGGCAATGATGTTGACTTCCGGAATATCCGCCAGAAAGAAACTTGCGCGCAACGGCCATTCCGGCTTGCGATAAAGGTCTTTATAAAAAAACTTTTGATTTATCGGACTGGGATTGGCCAAGGTCAAAGTATCTCGTCCGACAGGATATAAACGCAGTACCCCCAGACGAACATAAGGCGCAGTAAGCATGTCTATCATCAACCCGTGATACGGGAACCAGGGAACATCCGGATTCTCAGTGTCGGAGCCGGATAGCTCAAGATCCAGCCGTGCCGTTCCGCCAAGTCCCGTGATGGATACTTTGTATTTCAATGGTGTGTGGAAACCATTGAGACTTGCTGGGAAAATTATTTCAGTTTCCGGTAAAATTTCTTTTCCCACAATCTTTTCAGGGGAACTGATTTTTACTTCGCGGAGTTCCAGTACGCCCATAAATTGGCTTCGATCAAACCCAATTCGTCCTTTTTTTAACCCACCTTCAGGAATCTTGAATGCGAATGTCGCACTGTCAAAAGACAATTCGACTTGACCATTTGCCACTTTGAGTTTCGCATTCAGCAGTCCCGAAGGTTTAGCATCAAGTGCGGCGTTTTGCTGCTCAAGCACTTTGGCCGTGCCGTTGCATTCATGACCTAGAACAGCAATGCATTGGCTGTCTTCGACCCGGCAATCCACAAAGTAACCTGTCCGCTTGCGTTCATCGTAATAAAAAAAGATCCTCAATGTTGGATGCGCCGCAGTCAGGTTTTCAAACACACTGTCATTGAACGTAAAAGTTGTCTCCAAAGTGAATTCGCTCAACGACGGAGTATTGGGCAAATGCCTGTTGCCGGGAGCGCTAATGACATATTTCCCCGATTCCCAACTACGGTGTTTATGCGACAGATCGGAATTACTCAAGACTTTCCAATTGCAGGCATTGCTGCGTTCATCACAACTGCCAAAGCAATCATAAAAATTATAACTCACGATGTGCGCTCCTATTACTTGTTTACACTATAAATGAAATACTATTCTTCAATAAAACATTTCAATCGCGGCGTCAGCCCAGAGTGCATCACTTTATAAAGTACTAATTTCAGCATCACCTATTTCCTCTACTTAATATAAACCGCCGTCACGTCTCCAGCATCCACCGTAACGCTCATCTTTTCAGGACTGCTGATCTTCTCTGAACTTCCGAATACTGAAGCGATTTGTCCGGATTTCAGGTTTTTATTATTCAATTCAACCTTGACTGGCTTGTCGGTTTCATTGAACAGCAGTACCAGCCGTTCATCGCCTTTTATCAGGACAAGCAGATTCGGATATTTCAACTGTTCTGAGGATGCCAGACTGTCTTCACGTTTTCCAGAGTAGAAAAGGTCTTCGTATTCGGCTATAAGTCTTGTTGCTTCGCCGATCCAGTAGAACATCCCCGCGACAGCTTCAAGGGAGCGCTGCATATCCACCCCTTCATGCGCCGAGGCAATCAAGCGTACGAATTGGCTTTTCCAGCTTTTGGCGTTGATGTACCCGTCTGCGGACAATACCTCACAGCCTTTTCCGGCCGGCGCAGTCTCGGAATGATTAAAGCCCATAAATGAAAATCTTTGTCCGACGACTCGCTGGAGACCAACTTTTGTCCGGAAAAACTCCATTGAATCGTCAAAGTATTGCTGTTGCTTGCTGTCGGCAACACCATTTCCAGGCAAACCAGGAAATGCATATTCAATTTTGCCTTTGCAGGCCTCCCAGAAGGTATAGCCAGACGTCCCGTGGTAGACATACAGCCTCTTGCCAAGTTCCCTGCACACATCGGTGGCGACACCCTCCACTTCACCGTCAAGCTTGGATCTGAAATCGGCCCATTGTTTATAATAGTTCTTGAATATCTCATTGTCTGATAGTTCTTTGTCCGCAGGCAGTTTCGCAAACTCCTTAAAGGCCTTTTTGCATCTGTCGCAGAAGCAGTAGCTCCCATCTCCTTTTTGAGCTACCTCATAGGCGGCATGGCCGGCTAGTATCCAGGATTGACTTTCATTGTTTTGCCAGACTGATTCCGCCAATGGGACACTATCAAAGAATTTCTCCTTGTAATCCTTTTTTACCGCGTCCCTAAACGCGGTTCGTCCTTCGCCGATAGTCACATACCACGGACAGAAATTCTGATATCGCTTGTACCGTGAAGAGTCATTGTTGAAATACCTCGCTTTGAATTCCGGTCTGGTCTCCAGGAGATTGAGCAAGGCTCCTTTCATTCCGGCGTTGCCCCATATAAGATAATCATCATTAGCCGCAGCTATAAACGATGCCTTGGCATCAACGAGCAATTGGCGTACCTTCGTCAAATAATCACTTTGCATACCGTTGTCCTGCCAATAATTAAATCCTGCCGCCGTAGCCGCCTTGAGATGTTCTTTCAGATGTTGATCGGACAGCCAGTGGTTATTAATTATAATTGAGCGGTATTGCTGTATCATTATTTTTTCCAGCATTCGCCCGTTAATCGGCGGGAGTATCCGCACCGGGAGTTTTGTTTCGATTTCCGTGATATTGCGCCGGGCGCGCCGGGCGTAATAAAAGCATGTTTCTTTTTTGTCTGCACTCCACTTGTTTAGTTTTACCGGTAGCAAACAATAATTTGCCGGCACTATCTCCCCCGGCTTGGGAACGGCACCATTTTTATAGGTGATGGTGTACCGGTTGTATTTTCTTCCATCATGGTTCACCGAGACTTTTGTAACTTTTTCAGGTGAGCAATTATACCGATAGGCTGATCCATCGTCTCCCGCGCCACGCGACTTGTTCATGTCGAGCAGTTCAAAGCCCTCCGGCATATCCAGTTGAAACGTATAATCAGTCCAGGGCAGTGCCGACGGGGTATAGAGCGCCAAAAATATTGTTTCCGTGCTGTTTTCGGAAAATCCCCATTCCCGGACCAGCGGAAGGATACAGCGGAGTTCGCCATCGTGACTATTGTTCCAGAGAATCACCTGGCGCAGATAGATCTTCGCCGCAGGCTCAGCCGCCCAGAGGGAATTCCCTTCTTTTACCGCCGGAGATAACCATTTGGTATCATTGAATGCAGTGTCCATCCAGCCTTTTTCATCATTGGTTGAAATTTTCCAGCGGGATGCCGTTGCCGGCATGCCTTCAATTCCAATTTGCACTGCGGGACTGCTTCCGGAAGCAACGCATTCCGCCGAAAAAACTGACACCCCTTCTTTTATTTTGGCAATGTATTTGCCGGATGCATCAGGCTGGAGTTCCTTGCCGTCAAGATACAATTTAGTATTCACATCTCGGTTTTGCACATTTATCACGAGTTGTTTCGTCGGTACATTGATCTCGCCAAGCTTTTTATCATACAGCTTGATAAACTCAGATGCACCATCCGTATTTTTGCTCTCCAGCATCTTTTTCGCATTCTGTTTCAATATCAGGAGTTGTCGAATATTCCCATCAACCTGTTTGCCGACAATAGAAGCCTCCTGAACATTGGCGATTTTCCATAATCTGTCGCGCATCCAGCTTCCCAAGCGATTCAGGCTTTTCCGCGCCTGTGCCAGTCCTTCCTGATTAGGAGCGTCTTTGAAGGTCAGCAAGGCAAAATTTTCAACATCGGCGAAAGCGCTTTTAACAGGGGCGTAACAGGAATATTTCTCATTGTCAGGATTGTTGTTGGCGGAACGTGCCAGATTGAACAAAAACTGCTTGGTCTTAATGTCGGTGCCGATTCCGAGCTGTGAAAACGGAATTTTAATCTCCACGCTCCAGAAATCAACGCCTTTACAAGCAGCGGACTGCCAAGGTTCAGCGGCATTTGGGCTGGCGAAATTAGCCCAGCGGGCACCTCGGCTGTTGGTTACAAACTGCTTGAAGCCCTTCGGCGACTTGTCCATGCTGAAAAAGAATTCCAGATTGTCATCCGAATACCAGCCGTCGCGGTAATTGTTCTCATCAGTCTTTATCTTTTCCGGTTCCGGCTCTTCACATTTAACGGCGATATACAGATCACTTCCGTATCGCCCCATTTTGAAAGCAGTCTGCCGCATGGAGACGAAATCGCCGGTTTTGAGGCTCGTGAAGCCAATGACCTCAGGAATATTTTCCCAGGCACTGCCGTTCCACTTGCCGTCCATCGCCGGAGCCTGTGCCAGCGGAAACACCGGATAGGCAAGTTCAGCGGAGATTGCTGTTACTCCGGTTAAAACCATCACACCCAAAATTATTGCCGCCAACATCGATCTCATGTAATTTCACCCGTTTAAAATTTCTATTTATTAGTAATTTTTAGATTTAAAAACTTTAAATCATGCAAAAACAAGACCACAAGCAGAACCGCACTTTAGATACCGCAGTCGCGGGACCCGCAAGCTGGACCAAACTTTAGAACTTTAGAACTTTAGAACTCTAGAACTCTAGAACTCTAGAACTCTAGAACTTCCCTTAATCTTTTTTCACGATCTCCGCCGTGACATCTGAGAACTCTATGGAAGCCCCGGGACTCACCGTGATGACAACAGTTATTTTGTTAATCTCCTCTGGACTGCGCGTGGGTATTATAATTTCCACAATAAATTCTGTCCATTCTTCTGTTGCAGTGAACTCTTTATACCCAGGCATGCCACCGCCCGGATAAGAATATACGCCCAATCCACCTTTGCCCTTACCTTTAACCATTGCCTTGATAATGCATTTATCGCCTGTAGCGATTGACCAACGTTTAGTGGAGTAAATATGTATTGCTTTGGTCTGTGAAGTCACCTGCAGCGCATTTTTTTCCGTATCAGGAATCTTCTTCAACGACACATTTGCCGTATCTTCCCAAAAGTTAGGCTTGTTCGGTACCCATCCGTCTGGGAATCCGTATATCAATTCAGAGCCGAAACTGCCTTTGATATCCAATATTTCTCCGGCAGATAAAAAACCGTTAAGACTGAACATCAACGCGAGTAGCATTAACATCTGTTGCATTTTTTTCATTTCACTCATTTACTAGGTTTTGAATAATAGTTTAGTTTTAAAAAGTTACTTTTCTTGAAAAAATTCCGTATTTTTTCAGACCTGTCTAATTCGTTCTTCAAGTTCTCTTTTTCCTTTCATAATTGTTCTGGGTTTCTGACGGTTAACACTGACAGTCCATTAATTTTCACTGTTTCCCATTGTACCTCAGCTTTTTCTGCTCTGTTTTTCATCTGCTCTTTAACTTTTTTATTTTTCGGCATCATTTTGGGGCATCAATTCCCGAAAGGTGCTCCATTCCAGCCGCCAATTCACTTTTTGACACTAAACTATTACAGTTTTGATATATTTTGGTAAGCGGATTAATTTGTCAATACCTGTAATTGGCGTAGATGTATATTGACGTAAGGTCTGTTAATTTCATGGGTCTGACACTGCCATCCAGAAACGACTGATTCGCGGCTCTAGAATGCCTCAAATGTGCACTCTGTCCGGAGCCATCAAAGTTGAAAAGGTACCACTGTTTCCCGTCAGCACCAACGGTGTCTGAAAAAGACGGAACATGGGCCATATTGACGTTGTACCCAATAATGGTTTTGGTCAGACTTGATAACTTTTGGGGAGCTATTGTTTTATCTTTTCCATAAAGCGAAGAGCTTGCCCAATTTTTAGTCAAATCACCGAAAGTGGATGGCAATGTCTGGCAGTACAGCCAGTTTTTATCCGCAGCCCAAGAAATATAATGGGCAGCGTTATATATTTCATACCAGGCTTTACTGCCATCCCAAGGACTCACGAGCCAATCTTGGAAGTCATTGCAATACATCAATTCCACTGATTGCAATTGTTTAAGATTGTTGGTACACGAAATTGCTTTGGCTTTGTCCCGCGCTTTGTTCAGCGCCGGCAGCAGCATTGAGGCCAAAATCGCGATGATCGCGATCACGACCAGGAGTTCGATGAGTGTGAAATTCAACGACTTGCAACTTTTTTTCACATTCATTTTCGTCTCTGCTTTACGATTTGTCTTCCGGAACATGTTGGTTTTCATTCTGCACCCCTTTCCTTGTTATTGGTTTTGTGTAAAAGTTTACCTTTTATTCATGTTGTCACTAAAGCTAAACGTTCATTTTCGTGCATCGTCGATTCACGCTTGATAATCCGAGCATCAAATATCTGCCGGCCCGGCCTGAATTCGTCTTCCAGCAGCCGCCTCGCCGCAACCCGGCCAATCTCGTCATAAGGGAAATCCAGGCTGGAAAGCGCAGGAAACGCCTGCTGGTTATAGTTGATTTCGTCAGTTGCCATGATTATTACGCTTTCCGGCAGGCCAAAACAGTAATTCAATGAGCGCTGCGTCCGCAGTTTGAAAACCAGAATCGGGTTCAGCAGCAATGCGTCAAAATGATTCTTCCTATAAAAATCGCCGATGACCTCGCCAATGTTTTTATTGCTGATATTCAAAGTATCCATCCAGGCGGCATACCGGAGTCCGCACTTGGCCAGTCCGGACTTATAACCATGCAATACCGGATGATCTTTTTCTTCTTCAAGGTAGCTTTCTGCCAGAGCAATCCGGCAGCAGCCGCGATCCGCCAATAGTTTTACCGCCGACTCCATCGCGCTGATAGTGTTCATGCTTAAAACAAACCAATTTTTAAGGTAATCAGTATATAATTTAAAATGATAAGTCTGATTTTCGACCAAAACTACCTTGCAGCCGCGTTCTTTAAACAGCGAAAACAGATCACAATACCAGTAGCCGTCCACCAGTACCCTGCTGTCCGAGTTAATAAAATCCAATTGTTTCCAATCAATATCGTGTTGATAATTGGTACTAGAAACCGGTACCGTCTGTACCCGGCAGTTATGTTCAAAGGCAATTTGCGAGACACCTTCCAGCATCTGGTTGGTATGCAGCGAAAATGGGGACATAATAGGGTCGCTGATAAAATTAGCGCAAGGCAGCAGAAAAGTTAGCGGAGTTTTGTTCTTTTCGATATTGGGCGGACATACACGGCGTCCTTTGCCTTTAAGCAATTCGATAAGCTTTTCATCTTCCAGCATTGCCAGCGCCGGACGCACTGTATTCCTTGAATAACCATATTTCTCCGCCAACTCAAACTCGTTCGGCAGAAAACTGCCGTGCATGTAGACCCCGGATGCAATATCCGACTTCAATATTTCGTACAGTATCAATCTTTTAACCGGACCCAACATAGCTTTCACCTGTAGTTTTAATTACTAACAACAATGATACATCCATGTACCATCAAAAGTCAATAGGCATCCAAAGAAAACAGCAAAATATAATGAAAATAATTTTCTAAGCTCACTAATGCCGACGGGCACCACGCTGCCGATGTCTCGAAGAACAATCACCGGCGCGCGGCGCTTTCCTTATTTTTCGATTGTAACGGGGGATATGGCTGACCAACTGCGGAACGGGTGAATTATGAAACCTGATCTGAATATTGCCGATGGCACCTGGCACGGTCGCCATTTATGCAAATTCATACTGTTCAGCCGGGGACGGGAAGCCGGCCATCACGCAGTCGCCCATCAGCGGCTTTTGGTCATAATCCACAATGAAATGCTCCATGCTGGCTGCTGGCAAACATTCTCGCAGGTCTCGCGTTTAAAAGGGATCAGCGGAATTTTTATTGGATATTGTTATGGTTGGGGATATTGCACCGGCATCCGATGTTATTGCAACCGGTACAGAAGGTTTTTTGGGGCATAGCCTGGCCGCTGTCAACTGGCTGGAGATTCTTTCCTGCTCAAGCTTGTTAAGAAATTCAACCGCGTTGCCAGTTCCA
>CAIMFA010000401.1 GCA_903840185.1 uncultured Lentisphaeria bacterium
GGATTCGTGAACCTTTTAAATTTTATTTCCATTCTTTTTTGCTGGTTATTCAAAAAAAGGTATTGACTTTTTATTTATAATAATGTATTATTAACGCATAACGGCAATATAGATGCATTAAACACATTAATTAGCGGATGGAATGATGAGCGCGGGATTGCAGATAGTTAGTTCAAAACCTAAACATATCCAGATGGCTGAAATTATCAGGGCTCGGATTGTTTCGGGAGAATTTAAATCTGGGGATAGACTGCTGCCTGATCAGAAGATGGCGGAAAAATACGATATTAATGCGCGTACCGTTGCCGCCGGACTCAATATTCTTGTCAAGGAAGGCTATTTGGCACGGGCTCCGCGCCGGGGCACGATTATTATCAAGGATGGTTTTCAGGAGGCTAAAACCAGCAATATGGTTCCCATGATTATGCTCCATAAGGGTGATGTATATAAAAACATTGCTAGCGATATTGCTACGGGACTTGTTCCGTACAAACTTTATCCGATGCTGATTAATGAGTTACTGGTTTCTGATGCTACCCGAGTCACATCTTTTATGGATGCTATTGTTACAGATCAAATTATGCCATACGGTTTTTTTATAGATGGAGATTATGCTTTTCCCTATGCTTTCTTGAGAGACAATATTGATAAATTTAATAATGTTGTGTTTTTGCATACCTACCATTACGCGGAAAAAATAAAAAAAGCAAAATACGCGCTGACTGATTTTGTCGAGGCGGGCAGAATTGCCGCCAGGCATTTTATCGACCAGGGACATAAAGCCTTAGCCTGCCTGGCCAGACAAGAGAAATGTTATATAGGTCCCTGGCATTCAATACAGGTACAGATTATGACGGGCTTTGCCGAAGTTTGCCGGGCATCAAATGTCAGATTCTCAGAGGATCTCTTCTGGAACCTGCTGCATGGCGCGCCATTTGAGAAGACGGTCGTGGAATTACTCGACAGTCGCGACTGTCCGACCGCGATTTTTGCTTTTCCTGACTTTTTTATTCGCAGCGAGATAATTCCATTGCTTGAATCAAAAAACATAAAGCCGATGAAAGATATAGAACTAATTGGCTTTTATAATACGCATCATGCAGAAGAGTGCGGATTTTCATCAATCTGCATTCAAGAGAAAAAAATCGCCGATGCGGCGATTAAATTGCTGACGCATGAAACAGATGAACAAGAAATTTTGATTCAACCAGAGTTAATCATCAGGCAACCGAAACCTTAACAAAACGGAGGGAACAAGAAATGAAAAATTGGAAACAACTAACTGGGATGCGTGTAAATAGAAGGTTTTTTACACTTATAGAACTCTTGGTTGTGATCGCAATCATCGCCATTTTGGACTCAATGCTGCTGCCGGCGCTGAATAAGGCGAGAGAAAAAGGGAAGCGAGCTACCTGCGCCAATAATTTAAAGCAGATTGGGCTAGCGGTTAATTTCTATGTTGGCGACTATCAGGACTGGTATCCGGCTGGAGAAACACCTGCGACAAAATCAATGTTTAGAAACCAAATGCTTTCAGGCTCTGATTTCAAAAATGGGTATTGTACTGGCGGATTGAAGATGTTTGATTGTCCGTCGGATATAACTAGAGTATCGACAGTGGATTACTGGCCGTATTATGGCGCTGGTAACAATATCAGTTATGGTTACAATGAGAAAATCGGTGGTTCGCTTTATCCTGGTAGCGATGCTGGATTCAGAATACGACCACACAAAGCGACTCAGTTGAAAAAACCGTCATCCTATATTCTGATTTGTGATGTCGGCAGATATCTGGATCCACCTGCTTGTTCAAATACCAATATAGTTTGGGGGGCTGACAATACAGACCAAGACAGAAGCAAACAGTTGGTGAACAACACGGGAAACATGACTAATCATGAGAAAGGTATTAATTTTTGTTTTGTGGACGGACATGTCGGATATTATTCGTACATAGATTATAAGAATAAATTGTGGTCTCTGGACGTGGGCACCGGTAAGTACAATATAAATTATTAAAAAAAGAAATTGTCTGGAAGCAGGAGAACGTTTGACTGTATTCAATTATATAGCGGTTTTTGTCATAAGCAAATTGGCTTGGCTGCAAATGAAAACTTGAATAGTTATTTATTCATTTATAATAGATTGTGCTTTAAACGAGAAAAAGAAAGGAATA
>CAIMFA010000402.1 GCA_903840185.1 uncultured Lentisphaeria bacterium
GAGAAAAGGGATTTGGCTTATGGACGTTTTTAAATTTACTGGAGACCAGCGGACGGCGCTGAAACTGATCGGGGGGACGGTCAGGAATCTGCTCTTGTTCGGCGGTTCGCGCTCGGGCAGACGCTGATCATGCTTTTCTCCATCGTGCTGCGGGCGCTGAAAGCGCCGGGCAGCCCTGAATATTAATAGCCCTGAATTCTATAAAATATTCAGCTCCGGCGGCGCAATATATTGTTCCAGGTATTCAAGCAGCGAAAACACTGAATAAGAAGTTTGACCCCGGTATTGCCGGTATTGACCTGAATAAGAAGTTTGACCCCGGTATTGATTGATTGCCCGGGCGATGCGTTCCATCAAAGCTTCGTAGTCATAACAACCCGGCGCCGGCGGCATGCGCAGAGACGCTTCGTTAAACAGTTCGAATGCGTAGATTGCTTTGCATCCCTTGTAACGGGAAGCAATCGTTTTCCAGGTTTAGACCAATTTGCCGCCGTAGTTCGGATCTTCAAAAATCATACTGTTGCCGCCGTGTTTAGGATTATACCAGTCGTCATTGAACAGTACGGATCCCGTGTATTTGTATACGGACATTGTGTTGATTACGAAATCTGTAACCAGAGTATTTTTGTACTGACTGATGAAGGCCCGCAGCACAGACCCGGTGACTTTGACGCCGACAGCATGAGCGAATGAATAAGAAGATTATTATCTGCGTTGACTATGATACCGCTCATGAGAATATCCTTATAGTAAAAAAACCGTCCAGAGGGCGGGACTTTTGAAAATTGCTGCCCCCAGGATGGGGGACGGACGCAATTTTTTAGCGGGACTTTTTAGTTTTGCATGGCATAGCCAAAGATTTTTACCCCGCCCATCATAGGACGGGGTTTTTCAGGATAGAATAAATTTCTGTTTCGTTTTATTGCTAGTTCTGGTTCTGATTTCGTGCCAGACCTTTTTTGAGTACCTTGGCCCGTTCAGTTTCATAGTTTGCTTTGGCCGGATTGTCTTCCACCCTGCCAAAAGTTTCATCGTGTTCCACGCTCCAGACGTGGCACTCACGGAAACCATGATAAATCCACGACCACTGATATTCCTCGAAAATATCAATCAGATCAGTAAGATATTGCACTGCATCCGGACCGGGCGCCCAGCGCACCACGCTGAATTCTCCGACCAGAATCGGGACATGGTATTTCAACTGGAACTGGCGCGCCGCCTCCAGATCTTTTTTAATCTGCTCCTTGTTCCATAGCAAACCATTGACAATAACTGGATACCTGATGCCGGTCTTGGCTTTGACTTCCGCCAGGTCGGTACCCTTAATATTATAAATTCCCTGATGGGTAAATTCGTGCGGATTGTAAAAATGTACGCTGTAGATAATCCGGGAATCCGGTAGTGGCTTCATTCCCGCAAATCCCCAACTCAATCCGCCGGGACCGGTTTCATAGACGAGCCAGGTCTCCTTATCTACTTCGCGAATGGCTTTGATCACATTTTTGGCGATATCCCGCCATTGCCGCGGCGCATTGGGCATCTGCGACCAGTCCAGCGGTTCGTTGTAGAGGTCGTAACCGTAAATAACGTCGCGATACGGCAGCAGCCGTTCGGCAATGCCCCGCCAGACTTTGCAGACCACCGCCGGCAAACCGGGATTATTCCAGAATTTGTCCGTGGAAATGTTTTTGCCGAAAGTTTCGCCGCCGATGGTCAGTATCACTTTCATCCTGGCATCGCGGGCCGCCTGCAGATACGTTTCCAACCGGTCCAACTGCTTTTCCCAGCCGGGCCCGTATTCAGCCAGACCATCAGCAGTATAACTTTCCGGTTTCAGACTTATCCATGTGCGGGCAGCATTGCCGCCAAAAGTGTGTAAATCTGGAAAAGCTTTGGCCGCCGGGCAGGTGCAGCCGCGCACTATAGCGGGTTGCGGCCGCTGTTTTTCCAGTTCCGCCACGGGAGGGATTCCGGCTTCCGCAACTTCCTGCGCCTGTTCGATTTTGATCTGCTTCACCATGGCTTCAACTTTGTTTCCGGATGCGAGATGGATTAACAGCCATATCCGCATTGGTTTGTCGATGGTGAAGGGACGCCAGTCGGTCCGCCAGTCGTCGTGGGTAAGGTTCATGTCGAAGATAGTTTGCTGCTGGCTGAGATCTTTCGCCAATCGGATGTGCAGATTCTGTCCTTTGCCGGTGGCAGTCAGCAGGTAGTAACCAGGCTGCAAGTCAATCTGACGGTACATCTTCGAATCCCATCCGTTGCCCTGCAACTCCAGGCATTCATCCTTTGGCATCATGGTAAGCGTGGATGTCTTCCCCCATCCATTGATCGCATCTTTTCCTTTGAATTCATAAACCCGTTTAACTTCGTCTTTTTTCTGTAAAATATCGTCCGCCGCAAATATTGAACTCGTACACCATAACATCAACAAAACAATTTTCCAGATAGCTCGCATTTTTTAAATCCCGTCTTTTAGTGATTAGTATTTAATTAGCAGGGTAAGATTCCACGACCCGCCGGAGATAAGTTCAATATCCGGCTGGACTAGCGGGAATCCGGCAATAAAATTACCGTCCGTCCGCAGATGCGGACGAATCACAACCATTTCATTGTGGCGCGTCAGTCATTGCAATTGCTGTTATTGGCCCCATGCCTTACCCATATTGGCCCCGAACATGTTTGTTCCTTTTGACCAGAATTCTCCTTTGTTATAAGATGTCACATGACCATCCATATACAGCCAGTTGCTTTGATTGTTATGGCGATACCAGTCCAGGTAAGAAATACTGATTCCGCCAGACCATGCTTTGAAGGACCAGGCCTGATTATCAGTGGATAAGATGGGCGTGGAGCCGCCGTATATAGTGTCGGCAACCGCCGCCGCCTGCGACGGCTTGGCTATCTGGGTAATTTTATACCTGTACCTCCAGAAATTATAATTGGAATTTGGATCTATGCCTTTTTTACTGCAAAGAACCATCTGCGGATTGCAACAGATGCCGTAATGGTATAAAAATTGATTGTCAACCGACGAACCGGCTACATACAATCTCCCTTGGGCGACTGCCGGATCGATGAAAACGGATTTTTTCGCATTAATATAAGGCGTCAGTTTATTCATCCAGTCCGGCGAGCCCTGCTGCGAGCCTAAGCCTTCCGGCGGAACATTGTAGTCGTTGTAATCCGAGCTGTAAAACTGAAAAGCCTTTCCCATACCGCTTAAATTGTTGGTACACGAGATTTTTTTCGCGGAGTTACGCGCCTTATTCAAGGCTGGCAGCAACATTGAGGCCAAAATTGCGATGATCGCGATCACCACGAGGAGTTCGATGAGTGTAAAATTCATGTTTTTTTGTTTCATAATCATTTCCCTTTCTGTGCTATTTTGTTTCATTACAAATATTATTTCCCTTAAAAACGACCGTTTCATAATCATCTTTTCTTCTGCTGTTATTTTATTCAATGGCTTTTTCCTGCCGTGCTTTCACGTTCCAGCAGACAGCTTGGAATCAGGATATGTTCACCCTGAGGACGGTTGTGCTTCATCCTCTCTTTCAGAATATTACAGATGCTATCCGCCAGAAACACCTTGTCATATGAAGCAGTCGTAACGGTTGGCATGCTGTAGCGGCATTCAATGTAATCGCCTTCGCCGCAAACCAGCATGTCGCGTCCGGGAACGATACCCTTATCCTGTAACGCCCCGATTATTCCCTGAGCGACAAAATCATTGTGACCAAGAATCGCATCAAAAGATTTTAAATTATGATCGCGAATGAATTCATAGGCATTTCGCCCCTCATAATAGGGCGAAATGTTTTCCGGCATCGGCGGGCAGAAGAGTTCCCCGGACAGACCGTTTTTAGATGCGGTGAATTCTTTGAACTCGGCGATTTTAGCCTCCGCTTCCACTGCAAAGCCTTTAGGATTATTGCGCTCGATATTCCAGGAACTGACGAAAGCCACGCGTTTAGCGCCTTTTGCCGCTACATGATTCAACAACTTGTCCAGATGGCTGGCGCTATCCCAGTATACATAGTCGAGCGGAGGCAGCGAACTGCTCATCCCGCGCGTCTGTATGATCTTGTAATCGGAGATCAACCCCAATGGGATGTTCCGGCGGACTGACAACTCAAACAATGCTGCGTCAAGCCTGCCATAGCAGATCAGCGCTTCGGCATCGGCAATGGTTTCGTTCCAGGCTTCCATACTGTTCTCGTCGGTGACCGCCCTTATTTCCATGTTGAGTCTCAGCCGTAGCTTCAATTCAGTCCCCAGGCTGGCGATAAGTTCACTCAGCATGGGGTTTTTGCAGGTATCGAATGGATTGCATTCCGAATAACTGCCGAAAATGAATACCGCCTTGCCGGGAAGAACACTATTACGGCGGAGCTGGCTGCTGGCTGGACTGGGACGGTAGTTTTTGGAACGCATTGCTTCCATGATCCGTTCGCGTTTTGCCGTGCTGATCGGGATCGTTTCGGTACAGTTTATAAAGTTGGAGACGGTGGTCGTGGAGGCCCCGGCCAGCTTCGCGATCGTATTAATATTAACTCTCTCTTGCATCTCTTATATACCTTGCACGTTAATCGTATATCATGATTATAATACAAGTCGTGATATTTGTCAATAGGTGATGATAAAAAATGAAAAAGATTTTTTTAGATTTTTTAGCAGATTTTTTAGCAGATTTTTTAAGCATGTCAGGATAAAGAGCATTCCCGAAGGTGTTTAAATCCTGAAAATTGGATAAAGC
>CAIMFA010000403.1 GCA_903840185.1 uncultured Lentisphaeria bacterium
CAGGCGCTTTGCTCGTCACTGAATATCAACTATTCAGCAGACCGCCGAAAGGAACACGAGCATATCTGGCATCTCGGCGATTATTCAGGAACTGAGGTTTATATTACATACCGTACTGTTCCTGAGATACTCGCTGAAACCATAAGTTCGATTTACCTTTCGCACCAGAAACCGTTCATCCTGATGGTGCCGACGGTGAAGAACGTAACACCGGAAATACAGCAGTTCATGGCAAAGAATAACTCGGCTTTGATATCTATGGCTGATGAATTAATTTTGCAAACGGACGGCTCATTCAAACTAACACGCAATATCCCGTACATTTAAACAAATCCATAAATCAAAATCCTTTTAGCGTCCACAAAACACGCAAAAGAACACAAAAAAACCTTTTTCTGGCACAAAGCCGCAAAGGCACAAAGGAAATCCTTTTCACCATGAAGGACTTGAAGAACATGAAGATAATACATGAGTCAGCGAATGAATGCGGTGTATCCGCATACATTCACTGACTCCGCTTTTCCCTTCGTGCCTTCGTGTCTTCGTGCGAGATATTTCCCCCGTTCCATATTTCCCAGTTTTAACTTTCAACTTGGCCCCTTGTCTCGCTTTCTACTCCCGCCATGCGGGCGTTTTTCACTATTAGTGATTTTGTCAACTGGAATGGTTAAAACAGTCTCAAGCGGGGCGGGAAAATGCATTTTTGAAACCAGAGTTTCAGCAATAAAAATTGTTTTCAATTGATTTTCTTATGCTTCTGCTTATATTATTCCCCGACTTTAGGGATATGAAGAAACCATATAATCATTTGCCAGATAGAGAAACAAAATGAAATCATCAATATCGATAGTCTTTCTCCTATGCTGTCTCGCGGTTTGTCATCCGTCCATGGCTGTGGAAAAAAACGGCAGTTCGCTACAATGTAATTTCCCTGTCAAGGATGTAGATTCCTTAATCGTCGCCGGGAAGTCTGATGCCGCAGTGGAATCAATACTTAAGCCGGCACTAAAACAATTGGAAGTGATTAGAAAGTCTGACCCCCGAAAGTTGTATTGCGCCAGGACAGGCGCTGAAACGATGCTCTATTTATTAGGAGCCGGAGGTTCGGCTGTAGTGATAGATTCTAATTTTGCGCTCGCGTACTATTATCTGGCTTACGTCGATATTGATAGAGGGGATTTTAAGAGTGCTGAAGCCAATCTTCGTGAGGCATTGGTACTTTCCCCGTCAAACCCCGCGTTCCTGTCAGAACTTGGACATTTGTATCAATTGAAAAAGGATTGGCCTAAATCTATTGAATTATTTGACTCTGCCATTTTTGCGACGGACAGTTGTTCTCCTGACAAATTAAAAAATGTAGAAAAATCCCGGGCACTTAGAGGAAAAGCATACTCTTTAGTTGAGATGAATCAGCTTAAGGAAGCGAAGAAGATATATTTAGAGTGCCTTGAGATTGACCCGAATGATCGTAAGGCCAAGGCGGAAATTCGTTACATTGACGACGGGCTGGAACAAATGCAAAAAAACAAGAAAAATGGTGACTAACAAAGCGTCACACCACTTACCTCTGTCTGCTACTATACCGTTGCGATGAATCATGGTATTTTACGAAAATCCTGGTCCGATTAACGTTTTTGCTTAGTTTGTTAATCAACAAATTCAAGATTTTTTCGATAGCATTCCCGCAATAGTATTAAAGTCAAATTTTGTGATGTTGATGCTGGATGTTGATGCTTGATAATATTGTCCGTCCGGTTATATTTCAGTTCGAATTAAACGTTGTTTTCAGGATGTGGTAAATAGTTTAACCCCAATATCGCAAGGAGGATCTCTTGGAATTTTATAGAGTAAACTTATTCGTTTTATCGAATATAAAATCTATCGAAATGGTCGGCGTCTTGATGCGTATTTTTAGTTTTTCGCTGGTAAGCTGGATGGGGCCTGCAAGCCCTTTCATGTTTGTCTGGATATTCAATACCATAGACGCAATTATGCTGACATGGTGCGCCGTCTTGAAGCGCGATTCAGCCTACACACTGCTCAATGCATTCTGGATAATGATCGGCATCACCGGCATAGCCAGAGCTGGCAGTTTCATTCATTAATTTAGGAGTTGTTAAAAGATAATGAATACAGCGGATATTGCCCGTCTGCGGCTTTATAATCAGCAGATTGTCAGTACAAGGTTAAAAAAACCTGAAGAAGTTGCGGCCTGGCTCGGGGGCATGCAGGGACAGGACTATGCAGGCTGCAAATGGTCGTTCGGCCTTCGCCTGCCGGACGCCACAGATGCTGATATCGAACAGGCCATTGCCTGCAGAACAATCATCCGGACCTGGCCGATGCGCGGTACTCTGCATTTCGTCGCGGCGGCAGACGTTCGCTGGATGCTTGATCTCCTGGCGCCGCGCAATATAGCAGGCAGCGCCCGGCGGCATAAACAGCTTGAACTTGATGAGTCGACTTTCAGCCGCTGCAGGGACATCTTCATTAAAGCTCTGCATGGCGGCAGACAGTTGACCCGGGATGATCTGTACAAGCTGCTGGAAGATGCCGGGATTTCCATGAACAGCCAGCGCGGTTACCATATTCTGTGGCGTTCCGCACTGGATGGAATCATCTGTTTCAGCGCACAGCGCGGCAGGCAGCAGACTTTCGCCCTGCTTGATGAATGCGCGCCGGAGGCTGTAAAACTGCCCCGCGGCGAAGCTCTGGCTGAACTGGCCAAACGCTACTTCAACAGTCGCGGGCCGGCGACATTGCAGGATTATATGTGGTGGTCAGGACTTGCCGCGGCAGACGCGCGGGCCGGGCTGGAAATGATCAAGCCGCAACTTGAACAAAAAACCGTCGGCGGGCAAGTCTACTGGCTTCCCAAAGACGTATCGGTTCCGCGCTATCCATCCGACATTGCGCATGCGTTCCCCGGTTTCGATGAATATCTGCTGGGGTACAAAGACCGCAGCGCCGCACTTGATTCCGCGCATGCCGCCAAAGTATGCCCCGGCGGCAACGGAATGTTTGCCTCAACAATCGCTGTAAACGGCCGGATAATCGGCATCTGGAAACGCACACTCAAAAAAAAGAGCGTCGTTATTACGCCAGCCCCGTTTGCTTCCATGCGGCAAGCCGATAAAGAACTGTTTGCCGGCGCAGCCGGACGTTATGCCAATTTTCTAGGCCTGCCTGTTGGTGATGCTTGATAATATCATCTATCCGGTTATATTTAAGTTCAAAATCTCTTTAACTGATATGCTGAAAGCAAAAGATGGCGATTTATTTTATTTCTGATTGGCTTAGAAACAGGAACACCATCGAATTTCCTGGCATCTGGGGAGAGTGTGCATAATCCGATTTTTAATTATGGCGAATTCG
>CAIMFA010000404.1 GCA_903840185.1 uncultured Lentisphaeria bacterium
ATTGTTCTTTTAGTTGTTGCTTTTTCGCGATTTTGCCGTTATATTAATAATAGAGTACAGTATCAAACATAAAAACGATGGTAAAATTAATGATTAAGACATCGCCGATAATCAATAATCTGAATAATACAACAGCAATTAAAAAACGGCGTCTGTTTGAGACCGTCCGGGATAAAATCATTGTAGATATGCTGTCGGCCAATCTGCAACCGGGCGACAGTTACGCTACTGAAGGCGAGCTGTGCAGTCATCTGCAGGCCAGCCGGAATACTGTACGCAAGGCGATGGCCGAACTGGAGCAGGCGGGGTTTCTGGTCCGCCGCCAGCGCGTCGGCGCCATTGTTACAGAGAAAGCCTGTACCGGCCGGTTGAATGCAGCCGGCTTCGATAAAAATACAGAGTCGCGTTCGGCATCGAAGTTGACGCTGGTGCTGCCGGTATGGGAGAATAAAACCGGTAATTTCTTCAGCAATGTGGTGCTGCGCGAACTTAGCACCGCGCACGACGGGCAGCAGAAATATCTGGTTGAAGTCCGTCTGGCCGATGACCCCCTGGATGACATCAGCGGCGACACCCGTGCCATTCTGGCGGTGGATCCTCCTCAAACGGCGATTCCTGCACTGAAGCAATTACAGGAGCGCCGCATCGAAATTATTGCGATTGAACCGAAATTCCCGTTTTTCATGGCGACTAATATCCGGTTTGATGCTTACCGTGCCGCCTATGACGCGGTAAAAATGTTTCACGCCGCCGGGCATCGTCAAGTCGGACTTATCAACCAGGATATTTATCATGATACGTTCAGGCAATGGCTGCTGGGGTATCTTGACGCGCACCGGGACCTGAAACTTGCGATTCTGCCCAATGCCTTAATTCAAACCGCGGTGGATACCGGGCAGCCACAGATTAATCCGCGCGGCATATCCGCCTGGATGAGTTCGTACAACGGCGGGGTTGATATCCTGGCTGAAGCCTGCTCCAACTGCGGATTGAAAATTCCGCAGGATGTCGCGCTGGTCTGCGGCGATGATCCCGGCAATGTCATTATACCGTCCATCGGATGCCGGTTGACCGCTGTCCGTCCTGATTATGTGGCGTTAAGTAAAATGCTGCGGCAGATATTGAATCGTGAAATCCCGTCGGTGCCGGGCAGTGTCCTGACCAGTCCGATGCAGTGGATCCGCCGCGACAGCGCCTGAAGTTGTGTAAGTTATACTCTGCGCGGTTGAATATTCAACTATAGATGAATTTTCAACCGCGCAGAGTATAAAACCGTGGGCAAAAAAAAGCAGCGGGTAGTTCCCGCTGCATAAGGTGGTAGAGGTAAGACTATTTTTTGTCTTCAACTGCCTTGATGTTGAATTTTACCGTGACCTTCTGGCCTTTTTTGACATCAAGCGTCTGCCTGACCGGCTGGTTATGCCAGGCTTTGACGTAAGTTTTGCCGGACTGTGCATCGCCCTTGTCTTTTACTATGTTTGCCGCGGCGCTATCCCAGTCGCTGACCAGTCCCTGATCATTGAGATTTTCAAAATCCGGATTTTTGAGTTCGGCCCCGGTTACGGTCAGGTTGTCGTAAGCCACCCATACCGGAGAGTTATCTTTCGCATCTTTAGCTACATACCACGGTCCCATGAGCGACAGTACGACTTTGCCGTCTTTCTCCGGAATAAAACTGAATTCATAAGCGTTCCAGTTGCTGTCCACCTTGCCGCCGAGGACGGCCAGATAATATGGCGTATTGGGTCCCATCCATCCGGCATTGTCGATGCCCACCCCGCCGTCCGATTTAACCGGAGTCAGCTGGTTTTTTTCTGCAATCCCGTTTATGTCAATTCTAACGGATGCCTCCTGCGCCATGCAGGATGCGGCGACTGCGAACAATGCGATAGCCAACATTTTCTTCATTTTCTATCTCCTTGTTTGGTGGTTGATATTTTAAGATATACTCTGCACGGCTGAAAATTCAACTATGGATTGCGAAGATTTTGAGAATTGGTTCGTATTCTGAGAG
>CAIMFA010000405.1 GCA_903840185.1 uncultured Lentisphaeria bacterium
ATCGGCAAAGACAGCATCACGGCCGCGGCCAATCTCCATTCCAGATAAAAGAGAAAACCAATACCTCCGATAAAGCGGAAAAATTGCATTACGATCTGAACTACAGCGCCTGAAAAAAACCAGTTTACGCCACTTACATCCGAAGTAAGTCTGGACATCAAATATCCTTTGTGCGTATGATCAAAGAAGGTTTTAGGCAGTGAAAAAACCTTGTTCAGCAGGTTTCGCTGAATATCCAGGGTTAATTCCTGATTGAACCTGGTCGAATAAAAAGATTGAAACTGATTTACCAGAGCCGCCGCTGCTGCTATACCTAAAAGCAATAAGATCACCGGCGCTAACAGCTTGAGCTGCTTATTCAGAATAACATCGTCAATCAGATAGCGGTTAATCATGGGCTGAGGATAAGTTAGCAATGAAGATATGACCAGGAGCCCGTAAGTAACAGCGCCTGTTTTCCAGTTCTTCAGCACTGACGGATAAATATGCCTGAGACTGTCCCGAAGCTTCGAATATTGCTTGTCAGGCGAAATCTGGTCTTCGGGCAGTTTCAGCGTCAGAGAATTTTTTAAATAGATAAAATAACTCATCACTCAGCTCCGGAATCATTCTTATTTTTACTCAAACCGGCTTCCCGGACGAAGTCTTGATTTTGGAAAAAGTCCCGCCTTCTGAGCTTCCTCGCAGTACCACTGCGGCGCAAAAAGGTCTTTGTGCCTGTAGTAATTCATCGCCACACAGGCGCCAAGACATTGGACGTTCATCATGCAATCGCCGCAAATGCCGTGCAGTTTTGACGGGAGGCCTTCTCTTATATCATTTAAAACCGGATTATTATTCCAGATATCTTCAAGTTTGTCCTTTTCCGCATCGCCGAATATGAGTTCAGGCACTGTCGCGCCGATACCGCAGAGCGCGTACTTGCCGCTGCCCAGTACCCCGATAATGCCGAATATCCCGCATCGGCTGCTTGCTTGAGAAAATACTTTCCCAAGCGGCCTGAACGCCACAGGATGTGAGTAAACTAATTTTATCGTTGATGACGGAGCTAAGGTATTTTCAACCCAGTTCCCGAGTTCAACAAGTTCCTGCATCGTTAGAGTCTGGCCGGCATCGTGCATCTGTTCGCCTCTTGCAGTCGGCGTAACCAGATTAAACTTCACGGAGTCAGCGTTTTCTTTTTCAGCCAGCTTTACCATTGCTTCCAGCTGATTCTTGTTGCGGCTCATCACCGACATAATGATCTGAGGCCGAAGTCCGGCTTTAACCAGATTCCTTATCCCATTTATGGCCGCGTCAAAACTGCCTTTCACGCCTCTTACCCACTCATGCGTCTCTGCATCAGTTCCGTCCAGGCTTACTGAAACATGAGGCTTTTTGCATTTCACAATTTTCGCGGTTATTTCCGGTGTGCATTCCAGGCCGTTAGTTTCGATGGTAAGCTGCAAGTCCTGTTCCCTGATATGATCCAGTATCTTATCTATATCAGGATGGATAAGCGGCTCGCCGCCGGTAAGTTTGACGTTCGACATGCCAAGTTCCCTGCCCTGTCTGACAATACTTTTAAACAGCTCAAAATCCAGAGCCGGCCATTTGGCGTCTTTGCTCTGGTATTTAGGTGCAATCCAGCAGTGCCTGCATTTTAGATTACACCCCTCGGTAAGATAAAAATATATTGTATTTAAACGATAGCCGCACTGAGGAACAGGCAGTTTTGTTTCCGTTTTATTTTCACTCATTATAGCGCTCTTTTGTTACGAATTTAAAAATAGTGTAAATTTCTCATCCCTTTTTCAACTCTCCATCTTTCACGCTCAAATCTCAGGCAGCTTGCCTCCGGCATTAAGAAATGTCCTGTAGCAGGCATCAGGCGAAGGGTTGTTCTCGTTGCCGGTCAATGTATATGCCAGTGCCGGACAGCCGCCCCGGCAGTACGGGATAAATTTACAATCTTTACAAAACTCAAAATCTTTTAACGAGGTATCTCTTCTGTCCCTGAGTCTCTTCAGTTCCGGATGGTTCAACCATACTTCTTTCAAACTGTCCTTATTGATTCTGCCTAATTCCACATGGGGAATCTGTATGCAGGGAATCATTATCCCGTCCGACCTGACAGCCAGCTTACTGAAGACTCCGCCGCAGCTCCTGAGATAACCGCAGCTGGAGAAGCCTGCTTCGTTCGCATCAAAAGCCCGCTGCATTTCCTTCCAGTGCGCTCCGGATGCCAGCGGACCCGCCTGGGCTTGAATCCGGCCATCATACTTCTTGTTAAGTTCAAAAAGTTTAGTTATTGTCAAAGAATATTCCTCGGCATTTAACTGAATTGCATCTTTATTTTCACGGCAGAGACCGACATGCCCCGCGGTGTTTGTTGAGAAAGAAGGCAAACCGACGTCTTCCAGCAGAAGTTCGGCGACTTTATCCAGTTCTTTATAGTTAAATTTATGTATTGTAACTCTTACTGTCGCCGGGATTTTATGTTTAATTAACACCCTGAGGCCGGCAAGCGCTCTTTCGAATGTCCCCTTGCCTCTAAAAATATCGTGTGATTCCGGACCGGGACCGTCGATTGAAACCTGAAAACTATTGCACCTGCCGGTTGACTTAATAAAATCAATCAGCTCTTCGGTTATCAATGTTCCGTTGCTAAGGATGGAGAATCTCATCCGGTTATCACGAATACCATTAATAAGTTCCCTTAAGTCTTCCCGGATAAGCGGCTCCCCGCCCGCCAGGCAAACCTCTTTGACCGCGCAATCTTTAAGCTCTCTGAAAAACATCAGCCACTCTTCAGTGGACAAATCGGTATCAGTGTCACCGGCGCTGGTGAAATGCGAACAGTACGAACAGCGCAGATTGCACCTGTTGGTAATATTAAGATCCAGGCTTTCCGGAGTTTTCTTAACTTTCATGTCTGATGCCATTTCAACGCCTCCTTTTAAGCCTGCTCAAAACCGACCAGGCCTCTTTTTTCCATGTCTGCAAGAAAACCCTTTATATGCACAGGCGCGTCATCGGGCACATCATCGCACTCTTCTTTCAATAACTTTAAAATATCTGCCTGGGTATGCTTGCCGTCCATTTTTTTCCAGATGAAGGCGCTTACCGGATTAAGACCGAATGTTTCATTGGCGTCCGGATCAAATAGCACTGCCCAGTCATCAAATTCCTCCCTGAAAACGATCATCGAGTTGGCGATTGGATACTGCTTGTTTAATTCCATGATTTCTGCTCCTTGTTTTGTTAATGAAAAGTTTATTAATGTTATTTTAAGATTCCAGCCAATGAGTGAAAATCCCGGCTTTTCTGCCTGCGCTGAAAGCCTTTTTTGCTTCATTATTCCCGGCAAAAAAGGACTGACAGATAATTTTCAGAAAAGAGGTGAAGATTGACATGACCGACTGAAAGTATAACGCCGCAATCCTCCAGCCTTTGTATCTGTTCCTGGTTTCAGCGGAAATTTGTTCAGGGGAAAACAGCGCCTGCCCGGCAATACGCTTCAAACTCATCTCTTTCAAAGCATGAAAGAGGTAAAAAGAGAATGTATATGCTGTTTGATTGTGTATTTTCCGGCACAGGATCAGTTCTTCGATTACCGCCTGTATTTTTTCACTGAAATCAGCAGGCTTGATGACATTTAAAAAATTCTCAGGAATATTTGTATGTAAATACTTCTTAGTCATGACAAGCGCGGAATACAGGGTTTTTGAATTTCCCCAGTCGTTATCTTTTATTCGTTCTGCAACAATATCCCAGTTAATGTTTTTCCGGATGATGACAGCATGTAAATCATACAGAAAATTGACCCCGAGTTTTTGTGTATGGTATTTCAAGCCGTGCAAAGCTGTATATATAAGCAAATCTTCAACAGTCATGACCTTTGAAGCCATACCGCCGATACTGACTGTTTGAGCCCTGCTCCAGATCTGTTCCATATTTTCGAGGTCATTGTTTTCAAACAAATAGCGATGCAGTTCAACAGGGAATAAATTATCTTTATAGAGCACGGGGTAATGATGGACATAGACATCCTTCACAATATTCGAACAACCAGGCCGGCTGCCATCATAATATCCTTCATTGATCAATACCTTGAAAGCTTTTTCTATATCCTCCCGCCTTACGAGGATGTCGATGTCGCACATCACCCTCAAGGCTGAATTTGTATAGACTTTTTCAGCCAGATGCGAACCTTTCAACAGCATATGCTCTATGCCGTGTTCATTAAAGATTTTTATAAGTTCACAAAGCTGACGCCCTCTTTTTAAATCTTTGCCTGAATAACTGAGGTAGTCGTTCCGCAATGAGTTTTCTACTGGTCGCGGAACAGCAATTTTATGGCTTATAAGTTTGTAGTATAACAATGGAAGCAGATTATTGTCAGTGGCAATCCTGCAGAGAGAATTCCATTCATCCGCTGAATTTTTTTCAATATCCTGTTTGCACTCAAGGGAAAGCTTATCCCGGAGTATCAGACAAAAATTGTTTTGTGTTCTATCCATAAATTAAGCCGCTTTGAACCTTATCTTGTTGATCGTTTCAACGGTATCCGTCAAGCGTCTGCTCAATCTCCCGCCAGAAGGCACCGGTCAGACTGATGTCAAGCTTATGTACGGGTACGACCCGGGTCAAATCGCAAAGGTTATTAAACCGTTCCAGATGCAGGGCGCTGATTGCTTCTTTGGACATGTCCTGCGCCATGGACATTGAGGCCTGTCTCACACTATCCACTAACAGGCTGACTGCCTGCCCGGGACCTAACCGTTCCACCCGGTCTTCAACCGCCCGGGACAGAAAATAGATGCCTTTTACCGGCACCGCGTGTTGCACGTCCCACGCGCCGCCCGTCCCCCCGTTCAGAAAAGTACTCCAGGTAGGCCATGGATGCCCCCAGTAGCTGCCTTGCGGGTCTCTTACCACCAGCGTGATGTCGTCGCACAGTGAACGCCACGGAGCCGGCAGACGGTTGCTGGCAGTAGTTTTTCCCGTACCGCCCGGCGCCGCCAGAATCACCCCCGCTCCGTCCCGCTCGGCAAGCGCGCCGTGTATGAGGACTCCTCCGCGGGCCTGCGTTTCGCGGGCGATGGCTAGCGATAATCTCACCAGATTAATGTACGGACCGCCCCAGTGACCGCACGGGCATAAAGTACAATCAAGGACACCATTACTTTTTGATATCAATGGAACATAACAGTCGGCTATGGACATGGGCTCGTCAACCCGGACGAGAAGCCGCCGGCTGCCGTGCTGAACAGGATCAATTAACCCCGGCGTCATGCGCAGCTGCATCGTGAATCCCAGTTGTGAAACAATGGGCACGGCCTTTTCGTTGCCGGCGACAATTTCCCAACAGCTTCCATCAGCCATAACAAGGTCATACCGCACTTCCGGCATCCGTAGATGGTTCATAGTTCGTTCAGTTAAAACTTGCATTGGGACTCCTTGTCCTGCCCGCCTGGAAGCGCTCTTATATCCACAAACAATTGAAATGGCCGCTGTATCAGCCATTGACGCCTCTGGTCATCGTATCGCCCGATAATACGCTGTCCCAGCAGAAGCTGAAATTGATCCCCCCCTTGTCGGCGGAAAACGACAACCCGCGGACGGAATGGAACGGGCAGCATCCAGGCGATCAACTTCCAGCGGGAAAGCGCCTGATAAAAAGGATGCAGAAGAGGAGACGCGCCGCAGTCAAGGACGCGTTCCCAGCGAATTCGGCGGCTTGCCAACCGTCCATGCAATCCGCCGGCGATTTTCCGCCGCGTCTGATGACCGCGCCATGCGGCTGCCACACGGCCTTTAATATTATCCGGCTGCAGGAGAAAAGAATCCTCATGGATGTTATTGTCCCCGCGGGTGGATATTCCTGCCGGGGTAATCCGTATAATGCGGTGCACGACCGGCTGATCACTCTCCGGAGGCAGAAAAAAAGCCACATCGCCAATGCGCAAAGGACGACCGCCATATGGCATAATCTCCATGATCTCCGGCTCGCGCAGAGTCGGATTCATGCTGGAGCCGGCATAAGCAACAAAAAACATGCCATTACTATTCTGCAACCTTGTAGTTACATTACCGGCAGTGACATGTAAAGAATATAATTCCATTATAATTCAAACTCCCGCCGAAAATAGCATTTGAGCGTCAAGCAGGCAGTAATACGCCGCGCACGGATAGCAAACTGCTATCCGCTTGTTAAGCGCCGACGCTTCAATCAAGGCTGTACTAAGGTGTAGTGCCTGCCGTGCAACCAGCTCCGGGAATTCCGCCAGCAGAACAATTTGCAGATACGGCGGTATTGCCGGCGGAGCAGGCAGTTTGTGCGGAATTGCCGACGGATGTGCAAAAACTTCCTGCGTTTGTTCCACCCGTGCAATCTCCGGGAGCAGCTGAAGTTCCGGCATGGCATAGACCGCCGGCATTGCTTCCCGCACTGCAATCTGCTCCGGCCCCTTTGCCCATAGCTCCCAGGGACGCAAGCACCGGTGCTTCGTACTTCAATTTTCCCTTTGCATTCTGATTCGACATAAGAATCCCCCTTCATTCTAGAATTGTTTTTGGTAGTCAGACTTTTCGCTTTCAATAATGACTAATATAACTAGTTCTTTGCAAATAACGTTAAAAATGCATAACATATCTTGAAATATTGCATAAAATGATATATTATTTATCATTGAATGCAAAAATATTATTTTTTTAAATATCTCAACCGGGGGAGATTCTTATGGAACTGCACGTGGAAAAGCTGAAAATGGTTCGCAAGCGCAAAAAAATCACCGCGGAAGAATTGGCAAAAATGATGGGCATATCCAGGGTAACTGTTGGCGCCTGGGAGAATGCCGGCAGAAT
>CAIMFA010000406.1 GCA_903840185.1 uncultured Lentisphaeria bacterium
CCAAGGACTAAGGACTAAGGACTAAGGACTAAGGACTAAGGACTAAGGACTAAGGACTAAGGACTAAGAACCAAGACTAAGTTTTAGTTTTTGCGGTTAAAATGATTTAAATCTGGAGATAGAAAGCCATGTATAATGAACTGAAAAAAGAGTGTTACGAAGCCAATATGCGGCTGCCGGAACTCGGTCTGGTAGTTTATACTTTCGGCAACGTCAGCGCGGCTGACCGGCGGCAGGGAGTGTTCGCCATCAAGCCCAGCGGCGTGCCGTATGAAGAACTGAACTGGCAGGATATGGTAATCGTCGATTTCGAGAATAAAGTGGTTGACGGCAGCTTCCGTCCGTCCTCGGACACCCCGACCCATGCCGTTCTGTATAAGCATTTCGACGGCATTGGAGGAATCGCCCATACGCATTCCGCGCATGCCGCCGCTTGGGCGCAGGCCTGCCGCGCGGTTCCGGTTTACGGTACTACTCATGCCGATCATCTGGCCTGCGCGATTCCCTGTACCGGAGTGATGCCGGATGACAGGATTGCCGGTGATTATGAGGTAGAAACCGGAATACAGATAGTGGATGTGTTTCAGGCGCAGAAGCTGAATCCGTCCGAAGTGCAGATGGTACTGGTGGCGTGCCACGGGCCGTTCACCTGGGGCAAAAGCGCCGCGCAGGCGGTTTACAATTCCAGGATACTGGAGGAACTGTGCAGAATGGCTTTGCTTACGGAGCAGGTCAACGGTGCCGCGACTCCCATGAAAGCCGCGCTTATTCAAAAACATTATGAACGGAAACACGGAAAAAACGCCTATTACGGGCAGAGGTGAGAATATGAATGAATTTTCGCAGTATGAAATCTGGTTTATAACCGGCAGTCAGCATCTCTACGGCAGCGAAACATTGAAACAAGTCGCCGCCGATGCAAAGAAAATAGTCCGGCATCTGGATGACAGCAGTGATATTCCGTTGAAGATAGCATGGAAGCCTACCGTGACCACGCCCGACGAAGTCAGCCGGATCATGCAGGAGGCTAATTATGATGCGAAGTGCGCCGGGGTGATCTGCTGGATGCATACTTTCTCTCCCGCTAAAATGTGGATCGGCGGTCTGAATCTGCTGTCCAAACCGATGCTGCATCTGCATACTCAGTTTAATCGCGAACTGCCATGGCCCGGCATCGATATGGATTTTATGAACCTGAACCAGTCCGCTCACGGCGACCGCGAATTCGGCTTCATCTGCACCCGTATGGGTATGCGCCGGAAAGTAGTGGCAGGATTCTGGCAGGACAGCGCGGTAAAACTGCAAATCGGGCAATGGTGCCGCGCGGCGGCCGGCCGTGCCGATGCGCTGACCATGAAAATTGCCCGCTTCGGTGACAATATGCGCGAGGTGGCCGTCACTGAAGGCAATAAAGTTTCCGCTCAAATGCAATTCGGCTATGCAGTCAACGGTTACGGCGTCGGCGAACTGGTCAATTTTGTGAATCAGGTTGACGATGCACAGATTGATAATCTGGTTTCGGAATATCGTGACCAGTACTTGATTCCGAATCAAAACCGTTCGGCTATAGCGTCGATTCGCGAAGCCGCCAGAATCGAGATCGGACTGCGCGCATTCCTGGAAGACGGCGGATTTAAAGGTTTCACCACCACTTTTGAAGATCTGCACGGGTTGTGCCAGCTTCCCGGCCTGGCCGCGCAGCGGCTGATGGCCGACGGTTACGGTTTCGGCGCGGAAGGCGACTGGAAAACCGCGGCAATGACCCGCACCATGAAAGTCATGGCATCCGGCTTGAACGGCGGAACTTCATTTATGGAAGATTACACCTATCATCTGGAAAACGGCAATGAACTGGTACTCGGTGCGCACATGCTGGAAGTATGTCCGACAATCGCCGCGAACAAACCGTCGCTGGAGGTGCATCCGCTCGGTATCGGCGGCAAAGACGCCCCTGCCAGGCTGGTGTTCAACTCCGCCGCCGGTCCGGCCGTCAACGCTTCGCTGATTGATCTGGGCAGTCATTTCCGCCTGATCGTGAACGAGGTGGAAGCGGTTATGCCGGATGTGCAATTGCCAAAACTGCCGGTAGCGCGGGTGGTATGGAAACCGCTGCCTGACTTGCAGACGGCAGCAACTGCATGGATTTATGCCGGCGGTGCGCATCATACGGTATACAGCCAGGCGGTGACCACGGCAATGCTGGAGGATTTTGCGGAAATCGCCGGGATTGAACTGATCGTCATAGATCGCGATACCAGACTGCGGCAATTCAAAAAAGAGTCAGGCAATAACCGGCAATAATTTTGACGATGCGCAAAAATAATACCCGCTTTTCAAAGCTGAATTTTTCCTGCGAAACCATGACATCCAATTATTTCACTTTAACCAGTTCGACGGCTCGCAACACTACCGGTCCGAGCAGTCCGGACGGGAACGGAAGGTCGTCTTTGGTCCAGCCTTTCCATGAACTGAAGGTGTAGCGTCCGGTGCCGGAATTCGGCAGGTCCGCCAGTACCCATTTAGGCCAGCCGTTGATTTCCTCATCCTTTACGGTACGCTGCTCGTCGCCGATCAGCCGGTTGACCCAGAGGTTGGTAACCCGGATGACCAGACGGTTTTTTCCCGGCTGGAGAAATCCGGTTACGTCAACGGCAAAAGGCAGCTTCCATAGCAGTGCGACTTTATGGCCGTTCAGTTCGACTTCGGCCAGGTTTTTCACGCTGCCCAGATCCAGAATCGTCCTGCGGTCAGCACCGGTCAGACGTTCCGGCAGAACAAACTCTTTGCTGTAGACCGCGGTGCCGGAGAAATATTTCACGCCGTTGTCCGGATAGTCGGTCCAGGAAATCAGTTTGGGCAGCTCAATGGCGGCAGGCGCCCCCATATCCGGCGGGAAGGCCAGCCGCCAGGCTTCATTGAGTTCAAGCGGCGCAGGCATGGAATCCATTTTCACGTTGCGGACGGAACCGTCCGCCAGCTCGACGGAGACCTGGCCGTTGCGTTCGAAACAGACCAGCAGTTCATTGCCGCGTCTGACCGGCATCGCTCCCTGGTCATGTTCGCGTAAAGATGTATTTACAGTAACCCGTTCCCGTTCCTGGATAACTTTGTGAACAGCCTGGCCGTTCTGAGTATAATCCAGCACCAGTTCTTTGATCCGGTTGGGGGCAGGATCCCGGGAGACCAGGCGGTTATCGACGATGAAAATCCAGTCCGCCGGGCCCGACCAGTTGTTTGATCTGCGATGTTACATCAGCACCGGCGGTTGTTCCAATGGCGCGGTAGACGGCCCGGGTGATGTCAAGCTTGACGGCCGGCTCGTCCGTTACAAAGCGCTTAAATGCCGGAACCGCGCTGCCGGAGCGGAAGACCACAAACAGTGATTCGCGCGGTGCCAGGGGAAGGGGCATGGTTACGACGCCAGGAACATCGCTCCGCCATACGGCGGCGGTACCGGTTTGGCCGGTATCGGGATACCAGAGTTCCGGCGTTTTCCCGTCCGTCACCCGGAACTTGATTTCCCCGCAAAAGTAGGAATCGGTATTGTTGCAGACAAAGTAGATTTCGTCGGCACCGGCACGGCGGTGAACAAAGTTAATGCCGGCACCGGCCAGATCGGGAGTGATTGCCGCAGCCTTGAGCACAAGCACCGGATCAGAGGTGACGATCAAACGTCCCTGGCCGACCTTCAGGATACTGCCGGATTTGGGGTTACTGCCCCATAATTGCATTACCAGTTCACGATATGCCGGATCGGCACTGCGGTCGGCCAGCGAAGGAGAACCCAGCGGTGGTAAACCGGCAACGGTTGCCCCGTTTTCCAGCAGCGCGGCGGTTTTGCGCAGCGTGGCCAGCGACAGATAACGGTCGGTGCCCAGGCTCAACACTTCATAGGTGACGCCGGAGGGTGCCTGGATTTTTCCATTTTTCACCTTAATGGCTTCCTTGAGGTCGTCACTGCCGCAGTAGTCGTAGCAGTAACCGGCGGCGGAGACGTTATTCAGATAGGCAACGCCGTTGGGTGCGCTTTCTCCGGCCAGAATCAGGAGATCGGCGACAGGCTGTCCCGCCTGAAGCAGCGCCTGCGACCGGTTGACATATTTGATCCAGTCGGCGCCATAGGGCCACCAGGTATTATGTCTGTTTAGGTGGGAACCGTGCGGGCCCAGGGTAATGCCGGGACGTACGTTCAGATAGGGCTGGTGGACGAAGCTGTGCATGATCAGGGTGTTAATGCCGGCGCACCAGGCGCGATCTCCGCCATTTTTTAGCTGGCGCGGATCCTCCTGCCAGCGGCCTTCCTTAGGCCCGGTGGTGAAGGCTTCAGCCCCGATCCGTTTTTTACCGTAAAGGTGACCGCTGGAGGACGGCATATTCAGGCAGCACCAGAATTCGCCGGTGGGGATGTCGGCGTTGCGGGCGCAGCGCAGCTGATCGTAGGGGCCGCCGTAGGCTTCGGTCAGCGCGACGAGCTGGTTCTTATGACAAAGTTCCGTGAAATAGTCGTAATAGTTTTCCGCAAAGAGGTCGGACACTGTCCGCTGGAAGTCATACAGAAAACGTGCAGAATCCGCCGGGGTGCCGACGACGTATCCGAGCGCGGCGGGCAGATACGGCTGGAGAGAGTAACCGCGCCGTCTGGCAAATTCCTCAGCAAAATTAGCCGTCCAGTTCTGGCCGCCGACTTCATAGCTGTCAATGGTAACGTATTTCAGGACGCCGGAAGCACTGGTGTCCTGTAGAATTTTATCCATCATATAAGGCCAGTGAGCATCCAGTCCGCGGCGGGAGAGTTTATCGCATTCAAGTCCGCGGAGCGAGGCGGGGGCGTTCATGGCGCCGGTGGAGGTATGTCCGATGCGCAGAATAGTCCAGGTGCCGTCGGGAACGTTCCAGTCCAGACTCCCGTCCGGTTTCAGCTTGTCAGTCAGGTCGAGCATGGTATTGGGATCAATTCCTTTTACCGCGGCGTATTTGGCGGACGGCGGAACGTAGGCGAAACAGTCAGAGGAGGAATTTTGCCTGTCGACATTGGCGATCATCGGAGTCGCAGTCACGCTGATGGCGTTAAGGCGGATACTGCGTGGCTTAATCCAGTCGGGGAAGTCAGCATGGATAAAGTTGAAACGGTAGAATTTGGCGTTGACAATTTCTTCATTGAAGGCAATCAGCTTGGGGTCGCACTTATCGTTGTGGATGCCGCGATGGTAGGCGGCGATTTTTCGGAAATTTTTGCCGTCGTCCGAAGCTTCTATTTCCACATTGATGTAGAGTTGCCGGGTGTCGAACTTGATTTCGGCGAACCGGGCGGCGAACGGCGCGGAAAATTCCAGGGTGAATGATGCCAGTGCGCCCTGAGTTTTAACCGGCAGATCAATGAAAGTATCCGGGGAGCCGTTGAGCAGAACCGCGGGGTTTACCGCCGGCAGATCGGTGGTGATTCCTGCTTGCGGCATGGACTGGCTGACCGGGAAAGCGTAAACCGCAATATCACGATAGTAATCATGCCGGGTTTCCGGCCTGGCCAGCTTGAGCGGGCCGGACTGGGGGCCGGTTACTTCACGGACGGTGGAAACCAAAAACTGCATGGAATCTTCCGGTTTGATCCATGGCCCGCCCGAACTGGACCAGCCGGGACAATTGTGGATACCGAATTCCAAACCCAGCCGTTTTGCTTCGCCTGCGGCGAATTTTACATTTTCGCGCCATTCATCGCTCATGATTTCCGGCCATTTACGATTGGGCGGCATGCCACTCATTGAAGGGAAGAAAAGATGAGCGCCACTGTAGCCGATCATTTTCATGGCTTCCAGATCAGCGGTTATCCCGGCCCTGGTAACGGCATTGCTGCTCCAGTGCCACCATGTTTGCGCCATGGCCGAACGTGGCGGCTGGTCAAACTCCTGCTGCAGATTTATTCTATTCTGAAAAACCCCGTCCTCTGGGCGGGGTCATAGTTATGAGGCTTTGCCGAAATGGCTACTCACTGCTATTATTAACTCCAGTCGTTCCCGCGACCAGGAGAAAGGAAATAGCAATGAGCAGATTCCGTAA
>CAIMFA010000407.1 GCA_903840185.1 uncultured Lentisphaeria bacterium
CTTCACCATGAAGTGCATGAAGATGCATGAAGGAAAACCCGGGAACGCCGCTCTCCGCAGCGGCTTTAAAGCATTTCGCCTTTGGCGACCAACGCCTCGTCGTTGGATCACGCCCGGCGGGCCGCCGGTGGCAAGTAAGGGTAACAATTATTTGTTTGCAGTCCCGCAACTGCGGGACGGACAATTCCAGGTTCCTCCTTGTATCCCTCCTCCTGAACTTTTATTTGACGTATAAAGTGACGGAATTTCTCCACTGCATTACTCCACATTTTAGCCGTTAGAAAAATTAAAAAAATCACCCAATATAAAATCGCTTGACATTGCGGCGGCTGACTGTATGTTATATTGCAAAAGGTTGAATCAACCTGTTGAGGAAACGATGCCGAATCAACTTTCAAAGACAAAAGACAGAAAAAGCGTGACTGAGCATGAGGCAATTCTGGTTGCCCTGGAAAGTATTGCGCGACGTGAAGGCACAACCACAATGGCGTTAATGCGTCAAGCCATGCGTGAAACTGTCAGGCAGCGTGCCGCCGATTCATCTAAACGCAAATGGTTGCGTTCGATTGTTATGCAATTTGCACCGAAGCCGTCACAAAGTTTTGTAACCGCCGCTCAACTGGCCCGTTTCAAGCGCAGTCAACGCGAGTTTGATCAGGTGCTTCTGGACTTGAATCTAGTCAGTCCCGAGGCAATTGAGTCAAAGAACTCTATTGTTTCTCCCGGTTGCAAGTTGCGTGTTTTTGAGTTGGAGCGAAGCAATGCCAGTTCATAAAATGTCTGATTTAATCGCCCGCCCTCCACAGGATTTTGTGTCTGTCCTTGCAACAGAAGAATCTTTGTTTCTTGTAGGAGGACAGGCGGTTAACCTTTGGGCGCTTTATTATATTGAACGCACCTCCGATTTGTCACCTTTTGTTTCACGGGATCTTGATGTGCTTGGTGATCGGGAGACGCTTCGTAAAATAGCCGGAATTGCAGGAGTCAAGCCTCAGTTTTTCTCTTTGTGTCCTCCCACCAACGAGGTAGGTGTTATTTTAACCAAAGGCATGGACGGCCAGCCTCTGGCTGTCGAAGTGCTGAGCTACGTGCACGGCATCACCAACGAACAGCTTTGTCATCCGGATTATACCATAGGAATAGGCGGCGAAAGCGGGGTAATGGTACATGTGCCTGGCCCTGTTGCCTTATTGCAGGCAAAGATAGCCAATGCCGCAGATCTTATACAGACAGGGAGGCAGGACAACCGGCATGTGCGAATTCTCGCAAAACTGATGCCTGCCTATCTGACAGATATTCAAAATTCAGTTACCGATGGCCGGATCAAAGAACGAGACCTGCTTAACCTGCTGGAACATCTTTTAGTTACAGTCTCTTCCCCGAAGGCGCATCGCGTGCTGAATGACCTGGGAATATGCGCAACAACGATGTTTTCAGAGCTTAAATCAATACAGTCTTCAAAGCTGCACTCATTCATGAAAAACGCGGTTAGTGCGGGTTTTACCTTGAATCTATATCCAAGCCTGCGCAAATGCGGAAAATATGTTCAGAATCCCTCCACCTCCGGCGGCTGGTAGGATTTTACCCCGCCCTGACGAATAAAGCCGCGGTTCAGCAGCAGCCAGCAGGCGCATCCCGCAAACGCAATCAGTCCGGCCAGCAGAAACGTAAGACGGTAATTGTTGTCCGTCAAATCCATAATTTGTCCGAGCAGAGGGGAGGCGATCATGTTCAAGATATTGACCAGAATGTTGGTGGCGGAAAAGAACTGGCTGAACTGCTCGCGGGGAAACAGCATCGGCAGCAGGCCGGACACAGTGGTGTTGTAAACCCCGGCAGCCACTCCGTGCAGAATAAACATGACCAGAAAGGTTTCAGGGCCGCGCACTATCCAGTATGCCGCCGTCATTAGAAGACCGTAAATGGCAAGCGCCGCCAGCCCGGTGCGCATGGGGTGGAAGCGGTCGGTTAACCAGCCGATGGGAAAGGCGATGACAAACCCGATGACATAAGTCAGCGCCAGCGAATTTCCGTAAGCTCCGGTATCAATGCCGTAGGATTTTGCGGCAAAAAGACTGAAGATGTTTACCGGCATGAAGGTCAGTCCGGCAAGCGCCATGGTGACGAATACTGTCCGGTAAAACGGCTGCTGGCCGCATTCGCACACATACATTCTTATTTTAGAGAACATTCCGCCGGAGTGTGCCACCTGCGGCGGGGGAGGATAAGCGCCTTCTTTCACAAATCCGCACATCACCAGAAATGCGATGAAATATACGGCGGCGATGCTTAAAAACAACACAGTGAAATGGGTGTCGGCCTTGCTGATAAGCGAATAGTTGAAATAGACCCCGGCCCCGAGGCTCACCATGCGGAACATGGCGAAGAACCGGTTGATGACCTGACGCGGCACCGTATCGTTCACCAGCGCGATGAATATATTGTTGGTGATAAGGGCGAAAACTTCGAAAAGCACCCAGAAAAAAGCAAATACCCCGATGACCCAGAGATTCACCTGGCCGGTTCCATGAAACAGTTCCTTCAACCAGTCCCCGATCTGCGGTGAATAAGCCAGTCCGACCATTGCTCCGGTCACAACCGGAGTGGGCCAGAACAGGAACGGCACACGCCGTCCCCGGCGACTGCGCGTACGGTCGCTCCATACACTGACGGCCGGCCAGATGATGATAGTGAGACAGGCCGGGATTGAGCCGAAGAGCAGGCTGGTAATCAGTCCGCTGGGATGAAATTTATTCAATAGCAGCTGGCTCATGGGCACAACCGATCTTTCACGCATCATCCAGCCGAAATCCCCCAGCAGCAGCAGCAGAAATAGAATGACCAGTCCGCCGGAAGTATAGGTCAGTGTTCCTACCAGCCAGGTTTTTTTTCCTGTCAACGGATCCACTGATACGGAGGATTCCGACGATGATGAATTACTGATATTCATGTTATTTCAATGACCTCATTTTTTCATTTCCTTTGAAACCCCTTTCAAATTTCTGAGAGTTCCTCATTCCTGAAACTGCGGATACCGCAGTCAAGTGCTGACTCCTCCTGACTCCTGTACGCTCCGGTTCATTTCATCCCGATCCAGGCATCTTCAATCTTCGGCGCATCTGAGCCCGGCCGCAGCGAAACCGCAATTCTGACATTGCCCGAAATCCCTGAGAGGTTTATCCTGAGAATGCGAAAGCCGGTGTTCTGATTTTCTTCCGCCGTGGCTGGTTTCGCATCAATTACATCGAAGGTCGCTCCATCCGGCTGAAGTATCCCGGCGCGCAGCGTTTTTCCGTTTTTGGTCAGAATTGCGCTGCGCCCGTCTTTCGCGATAGCGATTTCCGCACCCGTGATCATCTGCCAATGGAGCGGGGTTCCTTCAACCAAACCCTCCACCTCGTCCTGCACCAGTACTCTGGATCTGTCAAGCATCCAGACCCCGCGCTTCCAGGACTTGGCCAGCCCGGGGTTAGCCTTCGACAAATCCGCAATCGCGCCGCTCCGGCCGGCGCCGGTTTCAAAGTGACAGATTCTGCCTTCCGCCCTTTTCTGAATCGAACTGCCGAATATCAGGGTGGAGTGACCGAGATTGTTGAGCCGGAAATAGCTGTCGCGTTTAGGCCCGAAATATCCGGGCAGGCTGTAGTTGTCGGAGCCCAGTTCATACGACCAGCGCACGTTGTCGCAGTCCAGCAGAAACGAGCCCAGATCCTGATGCCCGTGTCCAGCACCGTTGAGTCCAGCTTTGAAGCCCAGATACATGGCGTCCGGATTACCCCATGCCGAACGGAAAACGGCTACGTCGGCTTCCCCCGGGAAATGTGCATCCAGTGGAACGGGTTCAGATTTCCGTTTGAGCGCATCGCCCGAAGCCATCCACAAGAGGTTCAGCGCGAATAAATTATTATATTTATGATAATTATTGGTTTGCGTGATTTCATTTTTCAATGTGTCCAGATGGAAGGCGACGGCAGGCATTTTCCCGTACCGCTGTCCGAGAAAACCAAAAAGCGGGGAGACGCCGTTGTACCATTTAAGTTCAACATCGGCATAGTTGTACCAATGACCATTCGGGCTTGTCATGTGGAGCTCGAACATCACGGTGTTGGAAAAACCTGATCCATCCGGGGGAAACAAACCGCGGTCTGAACCGGTGGCGGATTCCAGCATGGCGCCGGCCAGAACGTGGAAGATCGTGCCGTAGCCCCAGTAGCCGGGCCCCTCGGGATATGCTCCCAGCGGTTCATAGGATTGAAGCGGCAGTTTCAGGTATTCCGGCGCCAGCCGGATGACCGGTGCGGCCATTTCAGGCTGGTCTTCGGCGATGGCTAAAGCCCCTGCCAGCTGCCCGGCGTGACAAACGGAAGTCCAGTTGGATTTTTCATTGGCCCAGAAAAGATTGGTGCCGCCGTAACTCCTGGCCGGGTTGAACTCTACCTGATAAATCTTTTGCGCCGGCTTCAGACCTTTTTCCACGATGGCGGTTCGAATGGCGGTTCGCTCCGCGGGTGTCAGTTCGTGATAGAGCCAGTCATAGCCGAGAGAAATGCCCATGAGAATTTCAGCGGTGTCCAGGAAGTGAGCAGGGTTCCAGTCTTCCATTTTTACGGCCGCCGCCATTTCGGATTTCGCACGCTGCAAAAAGCGGTCGTCTTTGCTGAGCTGGTAAGCCATGGCCAGGGCGGTGATCCTTTTCTCAAAATTCCTGGCATTCCTCAGAATATCCGCTTTTGGTGATGGCCGATTTCCGTCAATGACCGGCTCGTCCAGATACGAAGTGGCATTGCCGATGAGCTTTTGTATTAGAAGTTTGCCTGAATCATCATTGTTCAAGCGCGCTTTAAGCACCTCCCAGCCGCCGGGTTTTATGAGCAGACGCGGGTGTCCGTCCGCCAGAGTTTCAGGCAGTTTCGCTGCTGGATTTTCTTTGCCGTTAGTCAAATTGTCCATGCCGCTGCGGCTGGTTGCGATGCCGGGATTTGCGGCCGGATTGGCGGCAAAGACGCAGGCACAGGCAAGCACGGTGAAGCAGTACAGGAGAAGTTTCGCACGAAATTGCTGTTTTTTTAACATATTAATTGTCATCAACATAATCACATTTTCTCTTTACTGATTGTTATTAACCTTAGCGGCACATATATCATGTCTTAAAAACTTTACTGTTCCGTTGGCGTAATTGCCATCCGGTTATTCGAAATTACCTGGCCGTTGAATGATACTTCCCCGCCGGCATCCCATGATATAATGTCGTCGCCGATCTGAAGTTTTGGCGCTGGAGCGGGACTGAGAAGTCTGACATTCTGTTTTCCAATTCCTATCACCGCCACCATCCATGTCGAAGTTGTCCGGCCTTTCGGCGAGATGTTCAGTTCAAACCCGCGCCGGACAGGTTTGTCGTTAGCAATTACCGTCAGCGGCGCAGCCGACATGGTGAAGCCGTCCGGGCCGAAGACCGAGCCTCCGGCGAGACCCTTGCTGTCTGCCGCGAAACTGGACGCATCAAGTATCTGGAACGGGTAGAAACTATGGAGGCAGGAAGTGAACGTCTGCGGGATGGAGGCCTCAAGAGTATCATAAACGACCACGTATGGCTGCGGTTTTTTTACGAAAAGCAGACGCCGTCTGAACTGGGTCAGTTTACAGTCCGGTTCGTATGCCGGGGATGCCTCCCCTTCCACATAGTCGGCTGCCGGACTGGTCATTGCTTTGACCAGATGAGCCTGCGGAATATCATTTATATAGTAGCTTCTGCCGTCGAACCATTTGGCTTCGCCGCGCTGGCCTTTCCCGCCGACGAGCCAGACGTTTTCGTTATGGGTGGACTTGAAGTGAGTGTAGGATCCGGGATCGGCGATGCGGTAATCGCTGTCTGCCCAAAAGAGAAAGCTGTTGGCGTCCGGATGACTATGTCCGCAGCCGACGACAGGATGCGGAAAGGTTTTCCATTGCTTAATGGCGTGTAATCCTCCGGGAGGTCCGCATTGAAATGCGATCACTGCCGCATTGTCCTGCCAGCTGCTGCGGAAGACAGCCAGGCCAATGTCCTGATAGAGCCCCATGAGCGGCAGATCATCGAGCGGCTTCGGTTCAACAGACGGATCATACCAGATGATGTCGAAGGCTGAATCGTAGTAGTTAGCGTTAAAAGCGGCACGGTTTTTTTTCCGTAACCATTCGGCGTGGCCGTCGCGGAACCTGGCGGCCAGATAGGCGAGCATTTCGTTGTCTATGGGGCCGCCGGAGCGATATCCGATGCCGGGAGCGTCGCCTGTGTCCGGATTATTCGCGGCAATGACAGGTTTTTCCTTTGGCCATCCGTCAGGAGGAGCATCGCCGAAGTTGGCGAGGCTTTTCCAGTTGGGCATCATCGTATGGCAGAAATAAGGAACGACGCCTTTGAGCTGTCTCATATCCGACAGATCCTCGCCGCTGATGCTGCGGAGCAATTCGATGTAATTAATAAGCCATGTGATTCCATAGCGGGCGTATGCGGGGCCTTCATGGTAACCGCCATCCACGCCGAGATGTTTGTATGTAGTCTGGAACGCGGAGCGGGTCTGGTCGAGCCAGCGCTGGTATTCGCCCGGGTCGCGATCATAGAGTGCGGCGGCCACCGCCGCTACTCCGGTATTGTTGATCCAGAAATGATTTTGAAAATAAATGCCGCCCCACCACTTGCCAATATATTCTGGAGCGAATCCCCGGTGGAGCAGGATTTTGCCATGCGCATGGAGCGAGGTCTCGATCTCCCGGCGCTCATCCGGCGTCAGGTCGTTATAAAGCCAGTCGTAGGCCAGTGACATGCCGAAGCAGATATGGCTGGCGCCGAGATCCTCGTTGCCCGCCCATGACGGGTAATGATTGACGGCATGAATCCACTTTTTCGCGGCTTGAAGATAATATGGATCATTGGTGAGCAGATAAGCCAGTGCAAGGGATGACAGTGTTCCGCCGAAGCCGCGGAATGGATCTTCGGTATTCGGCGGGTTGACGGGCGGTCCCTTGCTGGCCAGTTTCCTGGCGTTATTGAGAAAACCCTCCATGACTGGAACCATCTTCGGGTCTTTTATTTTATTCAGGAGCGCTTCAAGGCCGGCCGCATTGAAAATCAGCCGCGGGTGGACGCCGGCAAGTTCCGGTTTTATTCGAACAGTATGCGTCGGCGCCGGGAGCTGTAAATTGCCAGGGACGCCAAGCGAAGGCAAAGTACCCGGGACTTCGTGACTGATATCCGCCGCCGCGATCACATTTACTGTTCCAAGCATGGTCGTTGCAAGCATCAGGTATTTGCTTTTCATCGTCACAAATCCCTTTTGTTATGTTTTATTTTCCATGTGCTTGCACAAGACCCGGTGTGATCATACTATGATCAATCGCCGGTTTTTCTTGTCCACATGCCTTTGGGATTGGATAGAGTCCCGGTTCCGATGGTTTTTTCGGGCAGATACCACGCGGCATGGCCGTCGCAGAACAGGTAATTCCATCCGCTGCTGTGGAACGGTGCACCGGCTCCGCTGCCGATTTGATCCACGGGAGAGGACATTAGAGAAGCATATCCGGCGCGGCCAAGCGAGCGTCCGTTATCCCAGGCATTGACCACGGTATAGTATGATTTTTCGCCCATGGCAATGGTTCCGGACGGATCTTTGACCTGGTTGGTGCGCATTCCTATGCCGAACATACTGGATACGCCGTTGGGCGGGCGCAGCCATGAACCGGTCCATGATGTAATGCCGGCATCGGCGGTGTCGCCGCCCTGATTCATAACGTAACTGCGGCGCACTTTCAGGTTGCCGATAGAGTTTGTGGACAATGCTCCTTCAATTGAGTTGTCGCTGGCGCATTTCCATAACGCATTGCCGGATCTGACAATCGCCGAACCTGAGGTTATTTCCGTATAGGTCAGCTTGCGTCCGTCATAGGCACTTAGCAACCCGTCGAAGGTCGGAGTGCCGTTGGCCAGAGCTAACGGCCCCGAGCCATATGCCGACGCCCAGGGAAAAACCCCGCCGAAATCGTTAATATAACCGTTGAGACAGACCCCGAGCTGTTTCATATTGTTCACACATGATATCTTGCGTGCCGATTCGCGGGCTTTATTCATTGCCGGCAGCAGCATCGCAGCGAGGATCGCGATGATGGCGATCACGACCAGCAATTCTATGAGTGTGAAATTAAACGACTTGCAACTTTTTGATTTATCCATGATGCTTCTCCTTGTTTATCTGAAGTTTTCCTGTTTTAGCGCCGGCGTCATCTGCAAGGTAATTGCCGGTTCATCCGGATTCTCCAGCCGCCACAGCAGCTGGCGCACCGCCATGCGGCCGATGCTTCGCGCATGAATATCCACTGAAGGCGGGCGCGGACGAAGCTGTTCCAGAATATCCTCGTTATTGCATGATATCACTTTAATATCCTGCCCCGGCCGTATCCCCTGGTGCAGCAGCAGCTGATAGATGGAGACTGTAAGAGAATCATCCGGCGAGAATATTGCCGTAATTTTTTTATCCCGCAATCCCGCAAAAAAGATACCGGTCAATTCATCCTTTTCCGCTGTTGAAGCGTGGGCGGGCAATAATAAAGTTTCAGTCAGTCCGCCATTCTGCTCAATAACTGCGCGCGCCTCATTGATGCGTCCATTGAATATGTCACTGCAATAGCCCATAAGGACAATTTTGCGATGCCCGTGCCTGATCAAATAGTTTCCGACGAGACGCCCCACCACGGGATTGTTATAGGTTACGTGATCATAGGGCCAGTCGATGCCCGGCGTGCTCATCACTTTCAAGATCGGCTTTTTAATTCCTGCAATCAGCGCCTGCTCAACCGCGGTATCGGCCATGCCGTAAATTATGCCATCACATGCTGCCGCTGACAAAGCTTCCACGCAAGCCGCGGTCTTCAGCTGATGCAGCGAAAACCTTACGCCAAGTTCCCGGCAGGCATCTGAGATCCCATAAATAAGCGCGGCATAAACTCCTGTCGGATTGCTGCTTATGTCTCCTGTAACCAGTATGAAATGGCGCTGATTGGGATCCGCCGGAACTGAATTGTTTTTGGGAGTGTATTTATATCCCAGCTTATTCGCTACTTCACGTACACGTTCGGCAGTAGCCTCGCTGATACTGGGATCCCCGCGTAAAACCAGCGATACCGTGGAGCTGGAACAACCCGCTTGAAGCGCTATTTGTCTAACAGATGACATGTTTACTATACATCCTTTGATTTTTGCTATACGTCTAGTATACATGAATAATTCAATAAACGCAATAGCTAATTTTAAAAAATAACAAAAAAGATGTTTTAAGGAGCTGTCAAGAAATAAACTTGACAAGTCTCGCGAAATATCCCGAAGAGATTTTGGGAATTGCCGGAGAGGCGCATACCTGAAGGTATGTAACGAACCGGCAAACACAAAGGCATCCGGGAGA
>CAIMFA010000408.1 GCA_903840185.1 uncultured Lentisphaeria bacterium
AATTGTCAGGCTATGCCGCAAAAATAAACAGGAAAAGAAGCCGACCATTGAATTGCTACTTCTGAACTTGACTTCTGAAAAATATTTGAGGTTAAAAACCGCTTAGCTTGATAGCTATGCCGTACACCCGCCCCGCCGCCTCAGAACGCAGCGCCGGCTGGTTATCCATTTCATCACTATCCATATTTTTTTCCCTCTTATGTACTTGCTTAGTCCGTTTCGTCCGTTCCGTCAGTCCCGCCCGCTCAGTCTATTTTGACAGCAGGCGGAGGATTTTCAATTTCCAGTCGCTGAAGGGGGGATAACGCAGCGGAATGTCGAAGAGATTGGATTTGATCATGACCGGTTTGTAGTGCGTGAAAGTATCGAATCCGGCTTTGCCGTGATATGCGCCCATGCCGCTCTCGCCGATGCCGCCGAACGGCATCGAAGAATTGATCAGATGGGTTACAGTTTCATTGACACACATTCCTCCGGCTTGAGTCATGGAGATCAACAGTTTCTTATTGGTTTTACTGGTGGAAAAATAATACAAGGCCAGCGGTTTCGGCCGGGAGTTGATAAAATCAATCACTGCATGGATTTCTTCAAATTGAATGACCGGCAAAATCGGGCCGAAAATTTCCTCCTCCATCACCGGATCTTTCTTTGTCACGCCGTCAATAATGGTCGGCGCAATGTACCGTTTAGCCAAATCTTTTTCGCCGCCGCAGACAATCTGACCGCAGTTCATGAGCGCGGCCAGGCGGTTGAAATGTTTTTCGTTGACGATCTTTGGATAATCCGGGCTGGCGGAAGGGTCATCGCCGTAGAATTTCCGGATGTAATGCTGCATTTTCTCCAGCAGCGGCTCTTTGACCGAAGTATGCACATAGAGGTAATCGGGAGCGACGCAGGTTTGTCCGGCATTCAGGAATTTTCCCCAGACGATCCGCTTTGCCGCTAGGTCAATATTGGCGTCCGCGTCAACAATGCACGGGCTTTTGCCGCCCAGTTCCAGTGTTACCGGGGTAAGATGACTGGCTGCCGCATGCATTACGGTTTTTCCGACGGATGAGCTTCCGGTGAAGAAAATGTAATCGAACTTTTCCGCCAGCAGTTCCTGGGCGATATGTACTGAACCGGGAAAAATCGCGATGTACTGCGGCTCGAACAGCCGGGTAATGATTTTAGTTATCACCGCCGCGGTCGCCGAAGACTGTTCCGCCGGTTTAAGCACCGCGCAGTTGCCGGCCGCGATGGCCGCGGCCAGCGGTCCCAGCATCAGTTGAAACGGGTAATTCCAGGCGGAAAAAATCAGGACTGAACCGTAAGGTTCCGGATAGATATACCCTCTGGCCGGAAAGTTATTTTTCGATACTCCCGCCCGTTTCCGGGCGGAAAATTTAGCGACATGCCTGCGCATAAAAGCGATATCATCCAGCACCATGCCGATTTCAGTGGCGAAAGCTTCAAATTTGGACTTGCCAAGATCTGCATATAATGCGGCGGATATTTCCGGCTCGAATTCCTTGACCGCGTTGAACAGCTTATCCAGCTCCGCCTGCCTGAATGCGACGCTTCTGGTGAAACCGCACTGGAAATAACTTTTCTGCAGCGCAACCGTCTTCCTGATATCAACCGCCATGTTCATTGCATCAAACTCCAATTAACTTTAAAAGCGCATTTCAGAAAACTAACGTCCGAAAGGCGGAATAGCAATCCAGGAAGTAACACACTGCTTCCAGTTGTAATTTCAGGCCGGATTATTTATTTCTTCTTTTCTTTTTCCGCTTTTTTCTCAATGGTATCCAGAGTAATGCCGTCGGCTTCCAGTTTAGATACAACGCCGGCGATATCCTTCTTAATTTTGCCTGAACATATGTTGGAACCGCAAAAGTAAATCTTTTTGCCATCTGAATTGACATAAAATTTCTTATCAATTTTGCTTTTGCATTTCGGACAAATAGTCTGTTTCTTGGCCGTAGCGGCGGTGGCGGCGGGCGCAGTGGTCGAATCAGCAGCCGGAGCAGCGGGGGGAGTTGCAGCCGGTGCGGCAGGAGCGGCGGCAGGATCCGCCGGTTTCTTATCTGTTGCGATAACGGAGGCAGCTCCGAATGCGAGAGTAACGGCGGCTAAAAATACCAGGCTCTTTTTCATTTTTTCATTTTTCCTTATATTGTATAGAACAATCACGCAGTTAAGCGGTATTGGCTTACTGCCAGTTCTTATAAAGGAATTAATATAACTGCCGGGACAGGCCAAGGCAATTGTTTTGATAAAATAATTATGGAGATTATCTGCTATACTCTGCACGGCTGAAAATTTAACATAGATTGCGAAGATTTTGAGAATTGGTTCGTATTCTGAGAGGCTGCCGATACCTGGGTATCGAAGG
>CAIMFA010000409.1 GCA_903840185.1 uncultured Lentisphaeria bacterium
AGCCCTTATGGTTGGTTATGTTCATTCCAACTATAAGTTTGGAAGATTAGAAGCAGAACTGAATAGCGACAAGACAGATTTCTTAAACACGATTGATCATTCTGTGGTAAAACCAGATTGCATTTACGAATCAAAACATTCCCGCCATTTTGAATGGCAAGACAATCGCGGCATGGCATGTCCAATAAAAGTTTATCATTTGTGGGAAACACGCCCGTAGCCCCTAAACCCCTGTCCATGTCGTTTTCGCCATATTCCCAGGCCAGGAGCTCGGCCATGGCCCAGTCAGACATGCTCCTAAAGGCTTTGAAGGATGCACCTCTCTCGACTGGTGAATTGGCAGGAATATTGGATATGAATAGTAAGACAGGTGCATTAAAACGAACGATTAAAGAGCTTATAGAACAACAATTGATTGAATACAAATTACCCGACAAGCCCAATAGTCGCTTGCAAAAATACCAGATTACCGAAAAAGGACAAGAGCTGCTGAAGTCCTTGCAGATAAAATGATCAGCTTACTTGCATAATTTTTACAGACCAATCGCTAGGTCTCCGGTGAATCAATAAATTTGCAAAAACATTTTACAATGACAGAATATACGAAGATAAAAAAAGCCAGTCCGGAGACTGGCTGAGATTGTAATGGTAGCGGGGGCAGGAATCGAACCTACGGCCTTCAGGTTATGAGCCTGACGAGCTACCTCTGCTCCACCCCGCAACATGATAAAGATAAAACTTATCAAGAGCATTAAATATAATATGCATTTCACAAAAAACAACACGATTATCAATAAAAGAATATAATTCAGCTTAAATCGTCATTTCCAGCCGCAAAATACATTTCCCGAAATGAGCACAATACGCCGGTCAGAATAGAAACGCCGGAAACATGGCAGTCCATACCTGCTGAATCTTAAAAAATCACTCAAATATAAGGGAAAATGTAAAAAGACAATTGACTTTTTTCATGAATCAAGTTAACATTATTTCAGGAGTATTTAATCATGAACTTAAGCCCCAGACTCAAACCGGTAATTATTACCGCGGCGGTTTTTCTGCCGCTGCTTGCTGTATTGTGTTTTTTTTGTTTCAATACCCGGCGCGAAGCCCTGACTCCGTCGGAGATCATGAATAAAAAAGACTGGAACCGGGAGGAACTGACCGACGCGCTCAGCCGGACATTCATGGCCCAGGCCGATAAACGCAGCCGCCATGAGGTTCTGGAGCATCTGCGCAAACAACTCGCCGCTTATCCGGAAGATGAGCGGCGGGATATCCGGATCAAGGCTTTGACCAATGCTCTCAACGGTTCGCTCGATCAGCTGCGCGCCGCCACGCCGGAAGACCGCGCCAAAATCCTTGATGAAATAAACAAGACCGCGGAGAATAATTATCAGAAAGTGCTGAAAATGAACCCGCAGCAGAAAGACGCGCTGAAAAAGCAGATTACTTCCGAAGAGGGCAAAGCGGTTTCAGAGGAAGTGACAAAAATCATGACCACAAAATTAACGCCGGATGAACGCCGGGATTTCGCGAAAGTCAGTCAATTCTGGATACGGACACTTAAAGAATTATGAGGCAGTCAATGCGCATCCGCAAATTTACCCTGATCGAACTGCTGGTCACGCTCTCAATTATTGCACTGCTGGCCGGAATACTGCTGCCGGCGCTGGCGAAAGCCAGGGAGCGCTCCCGCAAGACCGGCTGCCTGGGCAACCTGCATCAAATCGGCCTGGCATTGAATATGTACTTGCAGGATAACAGATTTATCATGCCGTACTGCACGATGCGCCCGTCCAATCCGCCGGACAATGAAAAGAGTTTTCCAGGAATCGCCGCAGTATTGAAACCGTACACCGGCAATTCCGGGATTTTTCTCTGCCCCGGCGATGTCGACAAAACGTGGTTCAGCCGGGAAGGCTCCAGTTACGAATGGATGTCGGAGTTTATGATCAACGGTCAGAGTGTGGATGAGAAGACTTTTGTGATTTTTGAATTCAAAAAATTCATCATGATGGATTACGATAATTTTCACGGGCCGGCCGGCAAGCTGGAATCGAAAAACTACCTGTATTTAAATGCCCGCGTTACCGGCAAACCGGAGCTGCCGCAATGATTCTGGAGTGCGAAAATCTGTCCAAATCATTCGGCCGCAAAAAAGCGGTGGACAATATTTCAATGACGATCCGGTCCGGAGATATTCTAGGGGTGGTCGGGCCTAACGGCGCCGGTAAAAGCACCTTGTTGAAGTTGTTCACCGGCCTGATCTGGCCAAGCGCCGGGCATGTCCGCATCTGCGGCCATGACGTTAATTACGCGCACCGGCAGGCCATGAGCAACATCGGGGCGGTCATTGAATGGCCGGCATTCATTCCCGACCTTTCCGCACGCTGCAACCTGGACATTTTCTCCGGCGGCCACGGCCCGGAATATGAAAAGAAACTGGATCATATCATCGATTTTGTCGAGCTCAAAGACCGGATGCATGACAAAGTCGGGCTGTTCTCCACCGGAATGAAGCAACGGCTGGGCATCGCGCTGGCGCTGCTGCCGGATTCACAATTCATAATCCTGGATGAACCGACCAACGGGCTTGACCCCGCCGGAATCGTTGAAATCCGGACTATCATCAAAGAGTACAACCGCCGCTTCGGGACAACCATCCTGCTGACCAGCCATCTGCTGGCGGAAATCGAGAACGTCTGCACCCGGCTGGCAGTGATCAAGGACGGAAAGATCGTTGCCATGGGGACTCTGGACGAACTGCTGGACGGAGAAAATACCATCAGAATCGTCGCTGAAGATTTTGAGCTGGCGGCCGCGCTGCTGCGGCGCGCGCAGGAGGAAGGCTCCCTGCCCTTGCTTTCGGTCGTCTGCGAAAAACCGGAAATTCTATTGCGGGTCAACAGCGAGTGTGCGGCGGCGGTCAACCATCTGCTGGTGACTAACGGCCTGAAAGTAAGTCATTTGAGCCAGGAGCGCAAAAAACTTGAAAGCTTCTTCATGGAAGCGACAGGATACGGGAAAGAACATGCTGAGAGATATCTGGTTTGAAATTCGTAAAATCGCGGTTCAAAAGAAAAACTATGTGATGCTTTTCGGTCACCTGTTTTTTCTAGCGCTCTGCTATATCGGATTCAAGACGTCTAATTTCCGTTTTTTCGAGAAAGAGGTGGCCGACACCATTAAATTCGATAATTTTCAACGCTTTGTCGACGGCTTGTTTTTTGCCCGCGTGGCGCTGGTGCCGACCTTTCTGGTGCTGATGCCGATCTTCATCTGTACGCTGGCCGGCGACATGGTGGCGGGGGAAATACAGGACGGCAGCCTGAAAATGTATATGGCCCGTCCCCGTTCCCGCACCAGAATCATCCTTGCCAAACTGTCGGCGATATATCTGGTGAATCTGCTATACTGCCTCTATTTCTCGCTGATCGCAATTATCATCGGACTATGCCTGCGCGGCTACTCCGGAACGCAGCTTATTTATCTGCACGGGCTGGGACTGGGTTCGGAGATGGTATTGATGTTCCCAGACCAGGCGCTTGCCTGCTATTTTATGGTCGTAATGTACTATTCGATTTCAATGATGGCGCTGGGCAGCATCGCGTTTTTCCTCTCCACGGTCTTTGACCGGATGAGCGGGGCGACGGTCGCCGCCATCACCCTTTACTTTGTCTGCTATATCGTGGAGAAACTGCCGTTCGCAGACAAAATAGAGCCATATCTGCTGTCAAAAGTAATGAATGGCGGCAGCATTTTATGGCTTTCGGACATTCCATACGGCAGAGTGGTCACCAATCTCAGCACCCTGTTAATTTATATAGCGCTTTTCAGTATGTTGTCCATAATCAACTTCAATATAAAAGACATCAAATAACAAACTCCGCCGCAGAAATCCATTTTTATCACAGAGTCCTTAACGCGGCATAGCCGCAATCAAAAGTTTTAACAGGGATGGACAGGATAAGAATACTGTCTCACCATGAAGTGCATGAAGATGCATGAAGTAAAACCCGGGAGCGCCGGTCGTCTGACCGGGATTCCAGGTTTATGGTAGGGGAGGCCGTACCGGCAGACCGTCTTTATGCATTTCGCCTTTGGCGACCAATCCCGCAACTGCGGGGCCAGTGGTTTTAGCCACTGCGTGCGACTTCCTTCAAGCTGGAAACTTGAGTTACTTTCCCGGCGAACATATTGTTTCCGGTATTCAGGCAGCAGAAACACGGAAGAAGAAGTTTAACCACGATACCTACTACCCACGGTTTAAAATAATGGTCTCTTGATTTCCTGTATTCCTCTGATATTTTTAACAGATGCAAATCAATCCAAGGAATTAATTATGGGAATAGAACGTTTTTCTACTTTTACCAGACTTGTGGTGCTTTTCCTTTCCTGCATCGCGCTGATCATATTCGCCCTTCTCCCTGCC
>CAIMFA010000410.1 GCA_903840185.1 uncultured Lentisphaeria bacterium
AAACAATGTCTATTCATTCCTGATTTGGAGCAATAATGATCTTAAATATGGAAGAACATCCGAAGGCAATTCCGGATTTTTATGGAAAAATTAGTAATTACAACGGTTACCGGCGTCACGATCTTCTCCTCGGCGAAAATCCCGTCATAATTGTTGAGCCTGCGAACCCTGCGCCCGGCAGACGCTGGATATGGCGTGCTGAGTTTTCGACGCTTTCCCCCGGTTCGATCTGGCAATGCTGGAAAGAGGCTGGTGGCTTGCGTTTATTAACGTCGGCAACACTTTCGGCTGCCCGTCTGCCATGAAGCGGTTCGATGCTTTTTACCGCGAGATGACTGAAAAATACGGATTCGACAAGCGTCCCGTGCTTGAAGGCTTAAACAGAGGCGGACTCTATGCGTACAACTGGGCGGCGGACAACCCTGAGAAAGTGGGCGCGATTTACGCCGACAACCCGGTATGCGATTTTAAAAGCTGGCCTGGCGGCATGGGAACAGGCCCTGGCAGCCATGACAACTGGATAAATTTGATAAAATGCTACGGATTCGCATCAGAAAAAGAAGCGCTGGCATGGCCGGGGAATCCGGTGGACAATGCGTTTCCCATAGTTCGCGCCGGAATTCCGCTTATACATATCTACGGCGATGCCGACGAAGTAGTGCCATGGGAGGAAAATACCAAAGTCATGGCTGAACGCGTCAAGGCTCTCGGCGGCAAAATTAAAACCATCTGTAAACCCGGCTGCAAGCATCATCCGCACGGACCCGTTGATCAGGTGGAGCTGGCGGAATGGATTATGAAAAACGCGCTGACTGACTGGCGCTGAATAATAACTAAATTCTAAATGGAGTAAAAATGACCGCTAAACCAATTGTTTCAATCTTGTCAATTACCATGGCATTGCTTATGCCTTCCGGCTCTTACGGAAGTCTGCCGGATGTTCCGCCGCCGTTTAAAGCAAGTAACGGCAAACGGATCATTCCGGAGTTGAAAATTACTTCATTTGTAAAAGGCGATGTCAGCTACGAACAGCCGTCGCTATGGATAGGCAACAAACGCATCGGCTTCAGGGAATTCTTCAACCATGAACGAGATCAGATGGCCGTCATCGTCGTCGATAACCAGGCTATCCTCGGATTACATTTCTGGGGGGTGAACGGCGACAAGATGTTCGGTTTTCCATTCAAAACCAAAGAGGGTACAACTCCTCAGTTGAAAACTGACAAAGCTGCAAATACGATCACCTACTCCAAGCAATATGTGCAGCTCAACGGCGAAACCGCCACATTTTCCTACACTTTGAAGCCGGCGGGGGAGAGCAAGGTCGAAGTAAGCTGGAACATCGGAATCCCGCAGGAGCGCATAGACGCCACCCCCAAGGCTTTTGCATATGTAAGTCCATGGTTCACCTCCAATAACAGTTACCGCCTGGCGCCGGTCGTCATAAACGGTCAGGTCATAAAAATCAACGAGAAGTCAGTTTTTGAAAAAAAATCTGCGCCGCTGACCAATGGTACTGTTCTGGAATTCGTCTACAATCCGGGAAAACCGCTTGAAAGTTTTTGCTTCAAACTTCCGGATCATTACTCGTTTTCCGCCTCCGAGGGTGCCCGTGGCGGAGGTTGCGAACTTTTCATCCCGACCAATAGCAAAAAAACGTTAGCCGGAGACAGTTTCATTATCGACTTCGGCGACGCGGCGCAGAATGCTCCGGGAGCTCCGGCTCCGGTCGCCGGTATCGATTTCTGGGGACAGGACCGAATGGGCGTACCGGCCCCGACAACCCGCAACCTCATGCCCAACCCGAGCTTCGAGCAGGGATTGCGTTTCTGGACATGGTGGGGCGGCGGCGGCAGTTTTGTGCTCTCCGACATTCCTCAATATTCAATATCATCCGATGCCGTGTTCGGTGGAAAGTCACTGCTGATCAGACCGACTCAGGGCGGACAGCCAATGAACAGCTTCATGATTCCGGTACTTAAAGACAAGACCTATACTTTAAGTTTCTATGCCAAGTCCGATAAACCGGGAGCCAGGCTAACCTTCGGAGTTCTGGGCACTAAAGGCAGCAAGTTCTCGTGGATGGAAGCCTTCAAGTCACAATTTCCTCTCTCCGGCGGATGGGAGCGCAAATCCTTCAGTTTTACTCCGGACTGCCGGGGTATATCATTTCTGGTCTGTTCCGCTTCCACTGTGCTCATTGACGGTATCCAACTTGAAGCGGGCTCAGCCCCTTCGGAATTTGTTTCTCCCGAAGTAGAAGGCATGCTCATCAGTTCCGATCCGGACAATAATCTGGCCGCCGGACAGCCAGTCAATGCAGCTTTCGAAATCTGCGGCAAGCCAAACGCCAAAGGCGAAGTTGAATTGAATCTATTCAACTACTACCGCGAAAAACTTTATACTTTCAAATCTCCTTACATCCTCAACGACAGAGGTTTTGCGAAACTACCGCTTCCATTCGAAGACAGCCGCCTTGGAACTGGTGTCTTTGTTATACAAAGCGAGATCCGTCCCGAAAAAGTAGTTCCTGTCCGTGATTACTACCGCCTTTCAATCATGGATTTTCTCGAAAACAAACACCCCTCCAAAGATCTTTTCGGCAATCTCTGCAGCGCCACCCGTATAACCCGTGCGGACGATCTCGCCAGAAACTATATGCGCTGGGGGTTCGGTTCAATAACCTACGGGGAGGCCAAAGAACAGGAAGCGCAGCTCCTGAGAAAATACCGCATAACAAACTATTTGATGGTTATTTCAAACTATGTCAATGCCGAGGAGCGGCCTGTCGTGAAAGACGCGCTTGAGAAATGGACAGAAATCACTCCTGAACGTGAAAAACAGCTTGAAGATATCGCCTTCAACATCGTCAAGCGTCATCCATGGGGAACTTCCTGGGCATTTTCCACCGAGGTAGAAGGACGAAGCCCGCTCACCAGGGTCGGTAAATTCGACGAATGGGCGAAAGTCCAAATGGCCGTAAGCCGCGGTATCAGGAAGGCAAAGCCGGACGCTGTTTCATTACCCGAGGGCGGCACCTCCGGGTTCAGCAGACTTCGCGGTTACCGCGAAACCGAAGGCTACCTTGCCGCCACGGCGGGCAAGATAAAATGGGACGCCATCGCAACACATCCCTATGGTGCCATCGACGATCTCGATATTGTCTCCGACATGATGATCGGACTAACAGCCAAATATGGCTACAAGGAAATCCCGATCGACTATACTGAGGGGTTCAATGTCACACATACCAAAATCCCGGAATGGGGCGACGATGGCTGCTACGATAACTATCAGGGCGGCAAACCATCCTACGATTTCGGCTGGCGCGAATATCTTCATGCCGCCTGGATCGCGCGCACTTACATCACCTGCATGAAGTATTGGCCAAGGGTCCGCTCCTTCAACATCTGGACAGCACATCCCTACATGGATCAATATTTGACGCCGCTGGCTGCATGCAAAGTGCCCAATACCCTTGGACACCTTCTTGGCAATCCCAAATTCACGGCTGACATCAGACCGGCCGCAGGCGTTCGCGGCTATGTTTTCGAGGATGAGCAGGGACGCGGCGTCGCGGCAGTATGGTGTTCAATCAGCAAAGTTGAAGAAGGTATTGAACGCGGTCCGGAACTATTCGTTAAATTTGAAGATGATATTCCCGAATTCATTGACCTCATGGGCAACAAAAGAACACCGGCCGTTGAAAAAGGCATCGCCTCCATACCGCTCAACTCCGCACCGCTTTTCATCAGAAGCAAAAGAGGCGGCGCAGACAAGCTGGCCGGTGCCTTGAACAATGCTGACGTTTCAGGAGCCGCCAGCTCATTAATGGTCGTCATACAGCCGGATACAAACGGCAGTATCGAGGCCATTACCAACAACCTTACCGGCAAAGATTTACGCGGGACGTTAAAGATCGGAGAAAACTCGATCCCCTTTGCCATCCCGGCCAAAAGCAATGTCGTAAACAAGCTCAAAGAAAGTGTGGAACCTGTTCCCGGCAAGCTGCATGACTGGAAAGGCGACATCGGTATTGAATTCCCGGGCGGACGCAAAGACTCATCAAGATGGGACATGCAGTTCCTCTATGTTCCTCACACAGACAAGCCGCTCCCGCTTGACCCGCTGGCTCCTGAATGGAATAAAATTCCGTCCATCCGGATGAACAACTGGTTCATCCAGAAGAGTTCCGGAGTGAAACCAGTTGACGGTGGCTATCCTGGCGATCTCGACGCCGGATTTCAAATTGCCTGGGACAAAAACAACCTTTATCTGCGCATCGAATGTAAAGACGACAAGTTCATCCTTACCGGGCCGGCGAGATGGAGAAAGTCCATCAACGGAAGCGACCCGATGCTCTATATGAACGACGGTTGTGTCGAACTTTATCTCGATACCGGCGCCAACGGACGCAGCAACACCTTCAAGGGATTCGACCAGGACGATTACCGTTATGACTTTTACGCCGGATCCGCCGCCGCCACCGACGGACAGGGTACAGTCTACCGTCTCCGCGAAGTCTATCATCAGCTTGCCGGCGGAATCATAATGGCGACCAAGGATGAGGCCGCAAAAGGCGTCAAATGCCAGTTCCACCGCGATGGGAACAATTATTCGTATGTGATAATCCTGCCGCAGTGGTATATTGAACCGTTAAAGCTGGAAAAAGGCTGGCGTGCGGGTTTCGGGCTCTACATTCACGACAACGATGACCCCGCCAGAGACTGGCCGGGCAAGGGACTTTCACTCGCCACCGAGCCGGGAGCCCATTGCGACCGCAGACCCGATCTCTGGCCCGTAATGGTACTTGAATAAGCGTGAACTTAAATAATTCAAATCGAAAGACGATTATAATGTCCACCAATGATACAGCCATCAAACCATACGGGGCGCTGCCGGAGAAGCGGCAGATACTATGGCATAATACTGAACTATACTCGCTCATCCATTTCAGCATGAGCACATTTCTGGACAAAGAATGGGGGTATGGCGATGAAGCGCCTGACCTGTTCAATCCATCGGCGTTCGATGCGGAACAGTGGGCGCTCACCTGCCGGTATGCCGGACTCAAAGGCTTGATACTGGTTGCAAAGCATCACGACGGGTTCTGTCTGTGGCCGACAAAGACAACCGGACATTCCGTAAAAAACAGCAAGTGGCGGGACGGCAAAGGCGACGTTGTCGCCGAGGTCGCCGCCGCCTGCCGCAAATACGGGCTGAAATTCGGAGTTTACTGTTCCCCCTGGGACCGGAATCATCCGGAATACGGGCGCGCCGGTTATGTCAAGGTCTACCACGAACAGCTTCGCGAACTTCTGACGAACTACGGACCGGTTTTCGAACTGTGGCTTGACGGCGCAAATGGCGGAGACGGCTGCTATGGAGGAGCCAATGAAAAGCGTCCGATTGACGGTTCCGTATATTACCAATGGGATGAAGTAGTAAAAATGACCCGTGAACTTCAGCCCGATGCGGTCATATTCGGTTTTGACATCCGTTTCATTGGCAATGAATGCGGGTTCGCCAGGGAGACAAGCTGGACAACATACCCGTGCAACACGTTTGAATCCGAGTCGAAGGTTCCGCTAGGCAGCGGAGACCGCAATGGAGCATTGTGGATTCCGGCGGAATGCGATTTTCCGCTGCGCGGCGGCTGGTTCTTTCATGAGAATGATGCAATCAAACAGCCCGACAAGCTTGTCGAACTATATTTTAAATCTGTCGGGCGCGGATGTACCATGGACATCGGACTTGCACCGGACAAGCGGGGGCTCATTCACGAAGATGACGTTGCCGTCCTGAAAGAATGGAAAAGGCGTATTGACACGATTTTCAAAACAGATCTGGTAAAATCCGTCCATGTAAACACAACCGGAGAAATTGCGCCGGAAGAACCTGCAATTGTCTTTGAATTCGGAAATATCGTCAAGTTCAACGTGCTGGAAATAAAAGAGCAAATTGAATTCGGGCAGCGCATAGACTCGTTCTGTCTGGACATCTGGCAGAACGGTGAGTGGAGCGAACTGGCATCGGCCACAAGTGTCGGTTACAAACGTCTATTAATGGTCAGAACCAGCGAGACCGGCCGCATCAGAATCAGATTCACCAAATTTTCAGCGGTGCCTGTGATAGCCGGTATCGGACTTTATTTGGCCCCCGCCTGCATGGTGCTCGACACCAAAATCTCTATCGTCCGCGACAGGAACGGCGATGTCGAAATCCGCTGCGGCAATGGCGGTCTGGCCATCCATTACACTACCGACGGCTCGGAACCGGCGCGAAAGTCGCCATTGTACCTGAAGCCGTTCCAATTACATGGCGGCGGAATCGTAAAAGCAGCCGGTTTTATGGATGATGCCGGCACGCCGCTGGTTTCGGCTACTTTCGGCTGCAGCAGAAGTGACTGGCGGGTGGTGCGCGTCAGCCTCGACAGCCCTTTCAATAACAACAGGGAAGCCGGAGTGGAAAAACTTCTCGACGACAATCCGGACACCTATTGGCACACATATCACAAAGATAAGAAATTAAGTGCGCCTCCGCACGATGTCGTTCTGGACATGGGCGGAGAGCGGCTTGTCGAGGCATTGACCATGATGCCGCACCTGGGAGGCGACTACGGCGACAGCAACGACGGAACCCCGGACAAGTACGAGTTTTATTTGAGCATGGATGATATTAAATGGGTGCTTGCGGCGAAAGGCGAGTTTGCCAATATCAAAGCGAACCCCTGTATGCAGACCGTCCATCTGGAGAAGCCGGTAAAGGCGCGTTATCTGCGTTTTGCGGCAACACATGTAGTAGATAACGGCAATTATGTAAAGGTGGCGGGAATCGGAGCTGTAGAAGTAAAAAATTAAGCCCGGATTTGATAATTATGCATTCTGTTCTTGAATTTATACATAATTCAAGACATTGTTATAAACGCTAAAAACACAGCCATATGAAATAATGACACTCAAGGAGTAGAAATGACGATTAAACTGATCGCATCAATCCTGGCAGTTTCCATGACATCGGCTATAACTGCGGCCGCACTGGACAATACTCTTCCAAATCCGGTTCCGCCATTCGAATCCATCTCCGGAAAACGCGTTGCTCCAGAATTAAAAGACTCCTCTTTCAAAACACCGGGGGGACTTGTCCAGCAACCTGCATTGTGGTTCGGCAGTAAACACATCGGGATTATCGAGACCAGAAATTATTCCAAAAACCAGGATATGGGCATCGGAATCTATATTGACAATCACGAAGTCGTTTCCTTCCGGTTCTGGGGATCCATCAAGGATATAGGCTACGGCTATCCGTTCAAGGAACTTGAAACACAGCCGCAAAAACTGGACTTCGACAGCCGGACAAAAACCATTACCCTCACAAAACCTTATGCGCTGCCAGGCGGCAGAACAGCCACATTCAAATGGATGCTCAAAGGATTTGACGAAGGCAGGGTCGAACTCTCCTGGGACTGCGGTCTTGGTGACAACGCCGATAAAAATATCGGAGTCGCGCCCTGGCTTATATTCAACGGCGATTACCGCTCCTCTGATCTTACATTCAACGGTGAACTTGTAGAGTTTCCCGACGTCTCTGTTATCAGCAAGGAATACTACAAAGACACTCAGATTGCGCGAGGCTCGGTTTCGAAGATCGTCTACGCCCCGGAAAATCTGCTGAAGGGGTTCTCCATTGAGTTTCCGGATAAACGCGAATATGGAACCGTCGAACACAGAACCGGTGGCGGCCTTGAACTTAAATGCATGACTGCCGGCAGTCAGAAAGGCAGTATTATAATTGATATGGGGCCGTCGGCGGTTTCCTCCGCGGCTGCGCATCCTCCGGTGGCCGGCATCGACTTCTGGCGTCGCGACGCCATTTGTGTACCTTTATCAGTAACTCGTAATCTGGTACGCAACCCCAGTTTCGAACAGGGACTCCGTTATTGGTCATGGTGGCACGGCGGCGCCGATTACAAACCTTCGGAACCGGCGGTCTACTCCATTTCAGACGAAGGCATGTTCGGTGGTAAATCCTTATGCCTGCGCCCCTATTCCGGCGCAATGCCGATGCTTAGCATGCCTGTAGCTGTCGAAAACAGCAAAACCTACACCTTGAGCTACTATGCAAAAGCTGAAAAACCGGACACCGGGATTACAGTCGGCATCATGAGCGCAATGAGGGGCAGCAAGTTCAACTGGCAGCAGGCCGGTTCCAACTCCAAAAGACTATCCGAAGGCAAATGGGAGCGCAAATCTTTCACTTTCGTTTCGGACACCCGTGCGCTAAGCATTTGGATCATGGCTTCAAGAAATGTCCTGATCGACGGCATCCAGCTGGAAGAGGGCAAAGAAGCAACCGAATTCTCAGCTCCGGTTGTCGAAGGCCGCATCGAGTCCGCTTTCCAGGACAACGCTCTGGAGTCCGGAAAGCCGTTTGACGCAAAGTTCGTCCTTGCCGGCAAGCCGGGCGCCAAAGGCGAGTTTGAACTTAGTTTCCGCGATTTTTATAGAACCGATATCCTCAAGATCAAAAAGAACTACACTCTTGATGAAAAAGGCTCCGCCTCTTTTGCGCTCCCGCTTGAAGGAGCCCTCGGAAAAGGGATCTATATAATCAAAGCGCAGTTCAGACCGGAAGGCGCTGCAGCATACACTGATTTCTACCGGCTGTCCATCCTCAAGTCTCTGGAAAACCTACATCCGACCAAGGCGCTTTTCGGCAACAACATCGCAAGCCGGATCACCAGAGGCGACGACCTCGGAAAGCTGTATATGCGCTGGGGCTGGGGTTACACCACCGCCTATGGAGCGCAAAAGAACGAAAATGATTTTCTCAACAAATACCGTATTTCCTATGGTCCATGTCTCATTACCTACAATTTTGACGGTTTCGGACACATAAAAGACCGGGAACTGATAAAGAAATTTAAACAAGCCGTCTGGCTGACTGAGAAAATCAGCGAAGCGGATGCCAGGTTCATCGAGGACACCGTCTATGATACCGTCAAGGCAAACAACTGGGCGAAACGCTGGGCGCTCTCTACCGAGTCTGAAGGCGAAAGCGTACTTACACGCGCCAGAAATTTCGATGAATATGCCAAGGTTCTGCAAGCTTTCCACCGCGGCGTCAAACGCGCCGTACCGGATGCCGAGGTATACCCTGACGGGGGAACTTCCGGATTCAGCGATTCCAGAGGTTATGCCGAAATGGACGGCTACATGGGCTCCACCAGGGGCAAAGTCAAGTGGGATGCCATAGCCGTCCATCCGTACGGAGCCATCGACGGAGTATGCGGAACCGGCGACCTTGATACTGAGACCGGCAAGCTCGTGGCGCTTATGAAAAAGAATGGCTACGGACAGGAAACGCCTATTGATTTCGATGAACTTTTCAACTGCACCTACGTCAACATCCCCGAATGGGGCGATACCGGCTGCAATGACGACTACAATTCAGGGCTTCCAAGCTATGATTCAGGCTGGAAGGAATTCCGCCACGCCTGCTGGGTCGCCCGTTCCTATATCATGTGTATGAAATACTGGCCGCAACTGCGCAGCGCCAACATCTGGAGCGGCAATGTCGTTATCGACCAGGAGTTAACGCCTGTATCCTACGACATGATACCAAACATCCTGGGCAATCTATTTCCCAATCCCAAGTTCAAAGCTGACATCCGTCCGGCAGGCGGCATCCGCGGCTACGCTTTTGAAAGCGGAGACGACTGTATCGCCGCCATCTGGTGTGTCATGGACAAAGTAGATGAAGGTTTCGAATACGGCCCCGAAATCAATGTGCTTTTCGACGGCATCAAACCCGAAGCTATAGACCTGATGGGCAACAAACGTGAAATCGATGTATCCAGAGGTGCTGCAACGCCTGTCCGTCTGAGTCCGGCACCGCTTTTTTTCCGTGTTAAGAAAGAAGATGCTGATAAGCTGATCGGAGCCCTTTCAAAAGCTGAAGTGACTGGAGTCGGCAGTTCACTCAGAGTCTCTTTTCTGCCCAAACGAAGTGGTGAAATCGAAGCGAAACTCGTCAACAAGACGAGTAATGTGGTTAAAGGTAAACTGCTGATCAAGGACGAATCCATGCCTTTCGAAATCGCGCCGATGGCTACAGTCGACAAAATACTCCCGGTCAAACTCAGCCTCTCAACAGGTAAAATCGAGTCATGGAAGCAGACAATCGGCGTCGAGTTTCCCAACGGCAAACGCGAAAATGTCAAGTGGGACATGAGTTGTCTCCGTGTTCCGCATGTTGACAAGCCGCTGCCGCTTGACCCGGACAGCAAAGACTGGAATGCGATCCCGGCAATCCCGGTTAATAACTGGCTGGTCAAGGATTCGCTGTACACAACCAGATATGGCTATCCGGGCGACCTCGATGCCAAATTCCAGCTCGCATGGGACAAAGACAATCTCTATCTGCGCGTAGCCTGTGTTGATGACAAATTCATTCCGCTTGATCAGGCAAAGTGGACTCCGACGGCGCTATATAGAGCCTGTCCGTAAACCAGCGATTTTTAACAACTGCGTTTAAGCCTGTCAAGATGACTTTCAAAAAAGCGCAATCTTGGGACTGTGATTTGAGCGGAGTTTATTTTTCGGGCCAAAAACTGCCTGATTTGGGAACAGG
>CAIMFA010000411.1 GCA_903840185.1 uncultured Lentisphaeria bacterium
ACACCGCATACATTCGCTGACTACAGTTTTTACTCTGTGTTCTCTGTGTCCTTGTGGTAAAAAATGTTCCACTTTCGTGCTTTTTCGTGAATTTCGTGGTTGATTTTCCCGGTTTTAGAGAAAATGTTGAATTTACCATTAATGATGGGTGAAAAATCCATTTTTTAAATCGTATCAAGTGGTATATGTATATGGAGATAATTTCAAAAGTATTTTGGTATTTTAAGGTTTTTCCCGGTATTTTGACCATCTTTGCTCGTTTTTACGTGACGCTGCCACGCCTGAACTCGCAAAAAACGCCAAAATCCACGGTAAAATTCCTGAAAATATTTTCAAAAGTACTATTGCAATTAACTCTATGGATTGGTATTTATAAATAATATTTTATCAGGAGAATAAAATGTCCATTCAGAAGATTTACTGGTCAAAACAGGATACTCCGGTCGAACTGCATTCCATGCTGTCCGCACTGGCGGATGAATATCCGGTGGTCTGCGGCAAAAGCAAAGACGGCATTCAGGTAAAATTCATCAAATCTAAAAAATCAGGCTGTTCCGCGGTTTCCACCAAAGGCAACAGCGCCACGGTTGAATATGGCGGCGTCAGCATGGCGGCCAGAGCTGTCGGAACGCTGCTGTCCGGGCTGGAATCACAGGAGAGCACTGTATTCAAGTCGCTGGGTATTATGCTGGACTGTTCCAGAAACGCGGTAATGACCGTGCCGCATTTCAAAAAATGGCTGCGTCAACTGGCACTGATGGGCTATAACCAGGCGATGCTGTATACTGAAGACACCTACAAGCTGCCGGATGAACCGTATTTCGGTTATATGCGCGGGGCTTACACTGAAGATGAACTGAAAGCAATAGATACTTACGCCGCGTCGCTGGGTATTGAAATGATCGCCTGTATCCAGACACTCGGACATCTGGAGCAGATTCTCCGCTGGGCTCCTTACGGCGGAACGGTCAGAGATACCGCCGGGGTGATGCTGGTGGACAAGGCTGACACCTATAAGCTGATTGAGAAAATGGTCGCGATGTGGGGCCGTGTTTTCGGCAGCAGGCGCATCCATGTCGGGATGGACGAAACTCATGACCTGGGCCGCGGCAGATTCATGGATCTGTTCGGCTACGAGCGCGGATTTGAAATCTTCAACCGCCATCTGGACAAGGTTGCAAAAATTTGCAAAAAATACAAACTGAAGCCGATGATCTGGTCGGACATGTATTTCCGCATGGGCAATAAGAATATGGATTATTACGCCAAAGATACCGTAATACCCGAAAGCGTCAAAGCTAAAATTCCGAAATCTGTGGAGCTGGTCTACTGGGACTATTACCATAAGGATAAAGATTTCTATGTTGACTGGATCAGACGGCACCGCGATCTGGGTTATGAGCCGCTGATGGGCTCCGGCGTATGGACATGGTCACGTTTATGGTATGACCACCAGTTGTCTATGGACACCGTCAAACCCTGTATTGAAGCGTGTCTGGAGGAGAAAGTCAATGAGCTGTTCTTTACGCTGTGGGGCGATGACGGCGCATATTGTGAATATGACTCCGTGCTTGCCGGGTTGTGCAAAGCGGCGGAACTGGCTTACGGCTGCGACTGCGATGATGTGGTCAGTAAAAAATTCGCGGCGATCTGTTCCGGGAATTATAAAAATTATGTCACGCTGGGAGCAATTCAATATCCCTGCGGAGTCGATAATATTCCCGGACATACATTGTTGTGGGACGATCCGCTGCTCGGGATCAACTGGAACAATAATACAACCGTCAATCCGCGCTGGGCCGACCTCGCAGTAAAGAATTACCGCAAAATGATCGCCACGCTGGAAAATCCCGGTAAAGATAATAAAAACGCCGACGTTAATCACGGCAAATTACTGGCGGAGGTGATGATTATGAAGCTGGAATTCCGCCAGGCCCTGCTCAAGGCGTATGCGAAGAAAAACAAAAAAGACCTGAAAGAGATCAGTCTGGTCATGGTGCCGTCAATGGTCAAAGCTTTGAAAAAAGCGCTTAAATCATTCCGCACGCAATGGATGCGCCGCAACAAACCGTTCGGCTTTGAAGTTATTCAGCTGCGTTTAAATTCCCAGATCGGGCGCTATGAGGAAATTGCGGTCAGAATCAACGAACTGCTGGACGGAACAATCAGCGGCATTGCCGAACTCGACGAAGCAGTGCCAAAGATTCACGGCGGCGGTCACTGGAGCCGTTTCTTCGCCTCAGGTTCGACGATTGTGTAATCTGAGGAGTCAGAATTCAGGAGTCAGGAGTCAGAATAAAGCGATATTACGGCATTACAGCTTAACGGTATTACAGTCAAACCGTGAAACCGTGAAACCGTGAAACCGGAAAGCATGGATTTCTCTGTGCCTTGCTAACTATCAGGTTAGTCCCGCGACTGCGGGATGTCTCTGTGGTTAATTTCGGAAGTAAGAATGGGAAAGAGACAAATCCAGGAGACAGCTAATCTGGGATTCAGAGCTCAAAATAAAAACCCCGGTTTGCGCCGGGGTTTTCATTTTATATATACTCAAACTTTACAAAAATCAGCGTTGCATCAGTTCACGGAAAGTGTTGAATAGATAGTGCGGATCGTGCGGACCGGGAGATGCTTCCGGATGGTACTGCACGGCAAACATCGGTTCAGTACGGTGTTTGAAACCTTCAACCGTGTTATCATTCAGATTCATATGTGTTATTTCCAGGCAGTCCGGAATGGAATCCTGCACGATACCGAAGTTATGGTTCTGAGAAGTGATCTCAACCTTGCCGGTCGCCAGATTCTTGACCGGATGATTGCAGCCGTGATGTCCGAATTTCAACCTGAAACGGTCTCCGCCGCAGGCAATCCCCAGTATCTGGTGACCGAGACAGATGCCCATAACCGGCACTTTGCCGACAAGTTTCTGTGCGGCTTCAATCGCATAAGTCACGGCGGCGGGGTCGGCGGGGCCGTTGGACAGGAACACGCCGTCCGGCTTCATTTTCAGCACTTCTTCAGCAGTTGTTTTGGCGGGAACCACGGTCACATCCATGCCTTGAAGTCTCAAGTTGCGCAGGATGTTCCATTTGATGCCGAAGTCATACGCGACAACTTTGAATTCAACCGGCGGAAGCTCTTTAGCAATCCCCCAGCTTATGGTCAGCGAACCATCCGGATCCCATTGATAAGGTTTATCGCAGCAGACTTTGGAGGCATAGTCCTGATTGTCCAGACCGCACCAGGCGCGGGCTTTCGCGACGCCCTGTTCCGGTGTCATATCCGTCTTTGAACAGTGCAGATAACCCTTCAAAGTACCGGTATCCCGGATTTTTGCGGTCAGAGCACGGGTATCGATGCCGGCAATCGCCGGGACTTTGTGTTCGATCAGGAAGTCAGTGAGTGATTTTTCCGCGCGCCAGCTGCTCGGTTCATTCATATTGTGGACGATAAAGCCGTTGAGAAACAGCTTGCGGGATTCCATATCGGCGGCATTGACCCCGTAGTTGCCGATCTCAGTATAAGTCATAGTGACAAACTGTCCGGCATAGGACGGGTCGCTGATGATTTCCTGATATCCGGTCATGCCGGTGTTGAAGACGACTTCCCCTTCGCTGTCAACTTCCGCGCCGACGGAGTAACCGCGCATTACGGTACCGTCCTCCAGCGCCAGAAATGCCTTCTTCTCTCTTTTAGTCTTCCAATCGTAGTTATGTTCCATAAAATAAAAACCTCACTGGTTATGATTAATATGCTCTTGCGTTGTTACCCTGGACAAAGTTCACCAGGGCTTGATTGACCACTCTGTTGCCGCCGGGAGTCGGATAATCGCCGGTGAAATACCAGTCGCCGAGGTGATTCGGGCATGACCGGTGCAGGTCTTCAATCGACTGATAGATGAATTTGACTTCGGCTTTTATCGTATTCGGCGTCAGCAATTCGCCGATTTTATCGGAGATCTGTTCCGCGGTAAAGGGCTTGTACAGTCTCTGAACACAGTTTGTCATTTCGTCCGCCGGAAGTTTCAGCATGGATTTCGCTTCGTGGTAGACTTCATCCAGCAGTGACTCCATTTTATTATCGCTCAACAGCGCCACGGCGGCTTCAAAGGCCACAAAATTGCCAAGTTTGCACATATCAATGCCGTAGCAGTCCGGATAGCGGATTTGCGGGGCGGAGGAAACCACGATAATTTTTTTCGGCCCGGTGCGGTCAAGAATTTTCAGGATGCTTTCCCGCATGGTGGTGCCGCGGACGATTGAATCGTCAATGACCACCAGCGAATCGATGCCGGGGCGGATCACTCCGTAAGTAATATCGTAAACGTGAGCCGCAAGTTCATTGCGCTGCGAGTCGTCGGTAATGAAAGTACGCAGTTTGGCGTCTTTAACGGCAACTTTTTCCACCCGCGGACGGTAATCCAGAATTTTATACAGGTCGGCTTCAGTCCAGCTGGAATTCTCCATCAGCCGCTTTATCTGGATTTTCTTGCAGAACTCCTTGAGTTCGTCAACCATGCCGTAAAAACAGGTTTCAGCGGTGTTCGGAATAAACGAGAATACGGTATTCTCAATATCTTCATTGATTGCCTTCAGCACCGGCGGAACCAGACACCTGCCAAGCATTTTACGTTCCTGGTAAATGTCCTGGTCGGAACCGCGCGAAAAATAAATACGCTCAAAAGAGCAGGCTTTTTTAACTCTGGGCTCAATGTAACGCTCCAGGCTGACCTCGCCGTCTTTTTTGACGATAAAAGCATGACCGGGAGGAAGTTCCCTGACTGATTCGTAAGGTACATTGAACGCGGTCTGAATCGGCGGACGTTCGGAAGTGACTACCGCGACTTCATCATCGTGGTAATAGTACGCCGGACGGATTCCGGACGGGTCACGCAGCACGAACGCATCCCCGTGGCCGATGATGCCGCTGATGACATAACCGCCGTCCCATTTCTGGCAGGCATGTTTCAGGATATTCAGCACGTCCAGATTTTTGGCAATCATCTGGGATATCTCATGGCGCGGATGGCCGTCATTTTTGTATTTCTTGACCAGTAAATCATTTTCTTCATCGAGGAAAAAGCCGATAGTCTCCAGGATGGTGACTGAATCGGAATACTGTTTAGGGTGCTGGCCGATGCCGATGAGCACGTTGAACAGTGTTTCAACATTGGTCAGATTGAAATTGCCGGCAATAATCAAAGCGCGGGTGAGCCAGTTGCTTTCCCGGACAAACGGATGACAGGATTCGATATTGTTCTTCCCGAATGTGCCGTAGCGGAGATGGCCCATATACAGTTCGCCGCAGAATCTGGCGTTCTGCTTCAACCATTGCGGATCGCCGATCCTGCCCGGATTCCTGTCCAGCAGATCTTTCATCTCCATATTGATTTTGGAGAAGATGTCCTTGATTGCGGCGCCCTGGTTGGACCTTTCGCAACCGACGGAACGCTGTCCTGGTTCCGGGTCGAGTTTCAGAACGGCAACGCCGGCGCCATCCTGTCCGCGGTTATGCTGCTTCTCCATCAATAAACATAATTTGTTTAATCCGTAGAAGGCGGAACCGTATTTTTCACGATAAAAACTAAGCGGTTTCAGCAGCCTGATCAGTGCTATGCCGCATTCATGTTTGATTTCTTCACTCATTATAATAGACTTTTAGGTGATGATGATTCAATTCAGAATTAAGCCTCCAATACTATAGCATAAATGCCGGTTTTTCAACCAAAAATAGTATCTATTTTACGACTTTCTTGGAATCCGGCTTTTGCAACAGACCATGTTTTCATGTAGATTTATTGAATGCAAACAAGGGTTGTTTTATGAAACCGTTTTCGTTACTGGTCAAACCGGCGTCTTTCGACTGCAATTTGCGCTGCCGGTATTGTTTCTATCTGGAAAAAGAGAAAATGTTCGGCACGGAACGGCACCGGATGTCAGATGCTGTGCTGGAACAGATGATTTCATCCTTCATGCGCCTGGATATGCCATGTTATGCTTTCGGCTGGCAGGGCGGAGAGCCGACGCTTATGGGGCTGGATTTCTTCCGCCGGGCGGTTGATTTGATGAAACAATACGGTAAGTCAGGCAAGCAGGTTTCCAACGGTCTTCAGACCAATGGCACGATGCTGGATGATGAATGGTGCAAGTTTTTGCTGGAATATAATTTTCTGGTAGGGATCAGTATTGACGGCCCGCCGGAAATTCATGATTTCAACCGGCTGACTGCCGGCGGAACCGGCAGCCATGAACTGGTCATGCGCGGGCTTGCCGCATTGAACCGCAATCAGGTCGAATACAACGTGCTGACACTGGTTAATTCACACAGCGCGTCCAGACCGCTGGATATTTACCGCTATTTGCGTGATGATCTGAAAATCATGTTCCACCAGTATATAGAATGTGTCGAATTCGACCGGGATGGAAAGTTAATGCCGTATTCGGTGAGTCCGGAGGCCTGGGGCGAGTTTCTGTGCAAAATCTTTGATGAGTGGTATGCGCATGACGCCCGGCAGGTTTCGGTTCGCCTGTTTGACTCGATTCTGGCGAAAATGGTGGACGGGGTTGCCAATGTCTGCAGCATCGGGAATAATTGCTGCCAGTATTTTGTGGTGGAACATGACGGCAGTATTTACCCATGCTATTTCTTCGTGCAGCCGGAATGGCGGCTTGGCAATGTTGACGGTGTTGATTGGGAAGCTATGCAAAATCTGCCGCTGTACCGTGAGTTCGGCAAGCGCAAAGGCATGGTTGCGGAGCAGTGCTCCGCCTGCCGTTATTTCGCGCTGTGCGCCGGATGCTGCCAGAAGAACCGCCCGGGACGCGGCAATACGGCGGGGGAATTGAGTGTATTATGCTCCGGCTGGAAAATGTTCCACGAACATACAGTTGACCGCTTCAAAGAACTGGCAAAAAGCATTGTCAAAGAACGCAATCCTCATCAGTATATATTGCCGCCGCTCAATTTTGACAATGCCGTACCGGTAAGCAAAAATGCGCCATGCCCCTGCGGCAGCGGGATCAAATACAAAAAGTGCTGCGGGAAGATTTGATTATACTCTGCGCGGTTGAAAATTCTACTTTAGATGAATAGGATTGTGGATTGGATTTTTTCGATCCGACTGACAGACGATATGAATATCGCTGGAAGGAGGAGCGGAAAAATACAACCGCAAGACATTCATCCCGCGCCTGCGGGATTGCAATCTTTCGAGTTTGGATTCGCACTCTTCGAGGCCTTCGATACCCCGGTATCGGCAGCCTCTCAGAATACGAACCAATTCTCAAAATTCGCAATCTATAGTTGAATTTTCAGCCGTGCAGA
>CAIMFA010000412.1 GCA_903840185.1 uncultured Lentisphaeria bacterium
TGGCGGGCGGCCTGATCGGCAATTGCTCCGACATCAGCGGCTCCGGAACATGGAAATATTAGTTTGGGAGCGGCACTGCAGGCACAGCTTTTTGGGTCACTCATGATTTTCACTCTCCATATTAATGATTATTTAAGCATTGCTTTTATTTCGTCTGAAGACGGAACTTTACCGACAACTTTGACGCTGCCGTCAACCGCCAGCGCCGGAGTCATCATAACGCCGAATTTCATAATCTGATTGATATCAGTTACTTTTTCCAGTTCAAAATCCAAGCCAAGGTCTTTGGCGGCGGCTTCAGCGTTTTCCGCCAGTTTTCTGCATTTCGGACAACCAGTTCCCAAAATTTGAATTTTCATCATGTCGCTCCTTTGTTTTTATTACTTACCAGCCCATCTTACCTTTGCCGTTGCACGGTTGAATGATTTCACCGACCGCGCCGCAAGGACAAGCCGGTTTACATTTTAAGCATCCCCGGCATTGATAGAAATCAATCCAGGGCTTATCATCTTTCTTCTCACGGATGAATGCATCCTGCGGACATACTTTCTGCGCTTCACAAATTTCACAGTTCCGGCAGAACTCAGGCATTATAATTGCTCTCTTCATGTTCCATCAAATCCCCATATACGGCATTATCAGATTAAAAAGCAACCCCACTATTAAAATCCCCAAGGCTACCACTCCGAAAAATATAAATATCAATGGCAGTTTAAGTACCTTGCGTAATATGACAGCCTCAGGCAGTGAAAGCCCGATTACCGACATCATGAACACAAGCACCGTACCCAGAGCCGCGCCTTTTTCCAGCAATGCCTGAACAATCGGAATAATACCGGCGGCATTGGAATACATCGGGACTCCCAGCAGAACAGCCAGCGGCACCGACCACCAGGCTCCGCGCCCCATGATTGAAACCATAAAATCCTGCGGCACATAACCATGTATTCCCGCTCCCACCGCAATACCTGCTACAACATAAGGCCATACCTTCGCTACAATATCTTTAACGGCTTCATACCCAAGTCGTATTCTGTCTTCCCGGGATATCGCAGTTTCTTCAAGCTCTGCATTCACTTTAATCTCATAAACCCACGGTTCAATATAACGCTCCAGACGAAGACGTCCGATAATCCATCCGGCAATAATCGCAATAAGTAATCCGGTAATAAGATACAATCCCGCGACTTTCCAGCCGAAAAGGCCGAAGAGAAGCACCAGCGCAACTTCATTAATCATCGGCGCTGAAATCAAAAACGAGAACGTCACTCCAAGCGGAATTCCAGTAGTTACAAAGCCGATAAACAGCGGCACCGCGGAACAGGAACAAAACGGAGTAACGATGCCTAAATTGGCGGCGAGAATATTACCGATAAACTCATGATGCCCGGCAAGGATTTTTCTTGTTCGTTCCGGTGAAAAAAATGAACGGATCACTCCCACGACAAACACCACCACGGTCAGCAGCAGCATCACTTTGGGCGTCTCAAACAGGAAAAATTCAACTGCGGAACTGAATTTGCTCTCCGGTGACAATCCCAACAGAGAATAGGTCAGCCATTTGGCCAAAGGCTCAAGATTCAAGTACAATGCCACCACTGCGGCCAGCACCAATAAGCCGCACAACCACTTCAAATATTTATCTTTTCTTTCAGCCATCTTAATATTTTCCATTTCAGCCAAATACATGTTCCTAAAAAAGCGCCTTAGTTTACTTACAGGAACCGGATACTATTACCGCCTCAATACAGTCCATGAAACGCAAAATGCATGGAACTTTCAAAGTATAGTAAACCATTTGTCCCCGCTTGTCATCCTGTACGACACCGGCATTTTTAAGCAGGGTTAAATGCTTTGATACAGTTGAAAAATCCGCGCCAACGAGCTTCACCAGTTCGCATACGCAGCGTTCTCCGCGCGCTAATTCCTCAACAATAAAAAGCCGTGTGGGGTGTCCCAGCGCTTTTAAAACTTTCGCCTTAGCATCAATTATCGACTGTGCTCTATCGTCCATGTAAAAATACCTTCGCTTATTATATATTTGGTAATATAGCCAAATATATGATTTTTGTCAACTGTTAAACAAAACAATGTATTATTATTTATGCCGGTTTATTTTGCAGAATGTCTTCGATCTGCCGGAGTTCATCTGCTGAAAAATTCAGATTGTTCAAGGTTTTGACATTGTCCTCGATCTGCTCGATTCTGCTGGCTCCGGTCAGGACTGAAGTAATGCGTTTGTCTTTGAGCACCCATGCCAGCGCCATCTGCGCCAGCGACTGGCCGCGCTTCAAGGCAATTACATTCAAAGCCTGCACTTTAACTACAATCTCTTCAGTGATGGCTTCCTTTTTCAGGAAAACAATGCCTTTGCCGGCACGGGAATCGTCAGGAATACCGTTGAGATAACGCGAGGTTAAAAGTCCCTGCGCCAGCGGACAGAACGCGGTTGCGCCGATACCTTCATCCTCCAGTGTATTCAGCAAGCCTTCTTCAACAGTACGGTTGAACATGCTGTAACGGTTCAACTGATTTACGCACGGAGTCCCAAGTTCGCGCAGAATTTTCACGGCTTCCTTGACTTTATCCGGCGGATAGGATGAAAAGCCTGCATATAGAGCTTTACCGCTGCGCACCGCACGGTCCAGCGCCCCCATAGTTTCCTCCAGCGGAGTCTCCGGATCCGGGCGGTGTGAATAAAAGATATCCACATATTCCAGTCCCATGCGCTTAAGGCTCTGGTCCAGGCTCGCCAGCAGATATTTACGGGAGCCCCAATCGCCGTAAGGTCCCGGCCACATCAGATGGCCGGCCTTGGTGGATATAATCAGTTCATCGCGATAACCCGCGAGACCGTCTTTAAGTATTCGGCCGAATTTGGATTCAGCTGCTCCCGGTTGCGGCCCGTAATTATTCGCCAGATCGAAATAGGTTATTCCAAGATCAAACGCACGGTAGATCATATCGCGGTTATTTTCGAAAGAATCTTTATCACCAAAATTATTCCACAGCCCGAAAGAGATAAGCGGCAGCTTCAGGCCGCTCTTACCGCATCGTTTATATATCATTTCCGAATAACGGTTTGAATCCGGAGTTATGCTCATATTTCTATATATTCCTGAGTAAAAGTTAAAAATAAAACTAAAATAACATAGCATTGCAATTTGGATAAATAAACTGTTATGCAAACAAATAATGTTGACTTTATCAATAATCAGAACTATATTTATAACTTGTATATAACAGGTTTTGAGCAGTGAACTCCCGTGAGAACCGGGGGCTGTCGCGCAACTGTGATCGGCGTTTTATCGCTGTAAGCCAGGTCCTGCCATCGCTTGTTGTTCGGTTGTTCCGCGTCAGATACGCCAGATTAAACAACTGGTAACCGGGCACAAAAGTTTTTGTGTTCTTCCGGCGCGGAATGAATGTGCGCGCAACACAATAATCAGGAAGAACAGAAAAATGAAGATCACCAAAACCGCTGCAAGCGGTGTCCGTCTGCCAGACCAGAATTTCACCCTCATTGAACTCCTCGTCGTGATCTCTATCATCGCCATCCTCGCCGGGATGCTGCTGCCTGCCCTGGCCCATGCCAGGGAATCGGGCAAAAGCGCCTCGTGCCAGAGCAACCTCAAACAACTCGCGCTGGCTAACTCCCAGTACGGAATAGACTGGGGATTTTATGCCCCGGCCAGACAAGGTGCAATCAAGACCGGCCAGCACTGGTGCGGATATCGTGCTACAGCCAGCGACTCCTGGGATTCCAGCCGCAGTCTGCTGGTGAATTATCTAGGGGCAAACAAAAAAACCAGAGAATGTTCCGCGCTGAACCAGATCAATCCCGGCGCTCCTGCTTCCAGCACCAATCTGAAAGGTGCTGGCGGGTATGGTTATAATTTCAGTATCGGCAGCCTCTCTTATATAAATGGTTACGGCAGCGGCTGGCAGTCCGGAATGAAGCCGGAAGGGGTCAGATGTCCATCGAAAACCATCATGTTCGGAGATGTCGCCAACATCGACAATACAGCCAATTTCACGCTGGTCGAAGTGGATGAATTAAGCGCCCCTTTTTCACTGTCAGCAACACCGTTGAATCTGCATGCAAAAATACCGACAAACTCCCAGAATACGGCCAAATTTCATTTCCGGCATAACGGAACCGCCAATGCAGCCTGGGTGGACGGGCATGTAAGTCCGCACAAAAGAGAATGGGTTGTGATTTCAGGCTATACTTTGAACAATCCGGCGTTGAACGAAACAATATTGACTGCCTCCGGGTTAGGCTTTTTCGGTCCGCAGGATAATTCATTATTTGATCCGTGGGATGACAATATTCCGCTGAACTGAACAAATTATTCGAGCTGACTGGCTTGACAAGCCAGAATGCATGGTTACTTTAGAAGTTTGACAAATTTAAAGGAATACATATGAGATCAGTTTTAGTCGTAATATTAATCTGCCTGAGTATGGCGGCACAGGCGGCATCCGACCGGCAGCCAAAAGTCGTTTCGCTGTCGCCAAGCATCACGGAAATTATCTTTCTGTTAGGCAAAGGTGATTGCCTGGTCGGAAGAAGCAGCTATTGTGACTATCCGGCGGAAGCTAAAAAACTGCCGGTCGTCGGCAACTTCGGAGTTCCGTTTCTGGAACATCTGGCGTCGGTAAAACCTGACTATGTGATAACCACCAAATTAAAAGATAAAGCATCAAAGCAGGCCATGGAAAGTCTTGGCACAAAAGTAATCCTGCTGGATGACAACTGCTTCGACGATTACATCAAATGTGTAAAAATGCTCGGCGATATCCTGAATTGTCCGATGTCGGCGAATGCAGAGGTTTGGCGCTTCTCCAAAGCGCTGGAGAATTTCAAAAGTATGGCGGACAGGGTTCCCGCCGCATCCCGTCCTAAAGTATACATCGAAGTATGGCACCGTCCGCTGTTAACCTGCGGCGGAAAAACATTTATCAATGATATGATTGAATACGCCGGCGGGATTAATATCGGACGCAATGAAAAATCCGAATATTTCCCATGCTCAATCGAATGGATCATGCAGCAAAACCCGGATATAATCATATGCCCGGCAATGGGTTCAGGCAAAAGCGGTGAAGTGGCTAAACGCGAAGGCTGGCAGCAGATTTCCGCAGTTAAGAGCAACCATATTTATACCGGCATTGAGCAGGATAAGCTTTACCGGCTGGGGCCGCGCACGATTGATGGCATCGCCATATTGCGCAAATATATCTTTGATGATGTAAAACCGGAACAAAGTGCAGCAGGCAGCGAAGGGAAAGCGAAATAAATGAGTTTCAGCAATATCCGGCGGATATTATCAGAACCGGTGATCTGGATAGGATTGCTGGTTCCTGTATGCTTCGTTATCTTCATGTGCTGCGGCACCTACTCCGCCGGCTTCTCCGATCTGCTGAATCCGTCGCCGATGCTGGCGGCGGTTTTAAAGTTACGCGCGGCCAGACTGCTATGCGCATTTGTGGTCGGCGGTTCACTGGCCGTCGCCGGCGCGGCCTGTCAGGCGGCGCTGCGCAACCCGCTGGCTGAACCATATATTCTGGGTGTCAGCGGCGGCGCCAGCGTGGGCGCGGCGGCGGCTATCATTCTGGGACTGGCAATGATTTCCGAGTTTTTCATCCCGGCGTTTTCCTTCGTCGGCGCAGTTTTCGCATTGATGCTGGTGCTGGGTATGGCACGCTGCTGGGCGGCCGACACTCCAGCCAGTATCGCGCTGGCGGGGATAGTCATCGGCAGCATGTGCTCCAGCCTGCTGATGTTCATCATCAGTATCAGCAATTCCCATGAACTCAACGGGATCACCTGGTGGCTGCTGGGCAGCCTTCAACCTTCCGGCTCTATGCTGCTGGCATTCTCCGCCGCCTCGCTGCTGATGGCGACACTCTTGTTCACCCTGCTGGGGCGCGAAGTGGATGCCGTAACCTTCGGCGAAGAAACCGCGTTCAGTCTCGGCGCCGACCCCAAAAAACTGTCTTACATACTATTGGGTGTTTCCTCGCTGCTGGCGGCATGTTCAGTGGCGGTTTCCGGAATCATCGGCTTTGTCGGGCTGATTATTCCGCATATAATCCGGAATTTATTCGGCTCGCAGCACCGGCGGCTGTTCCCGCTGTGCATGCTGACGGGCGGAATATTCCTGATGGGATGCGACACTTTCGCCCGCTGTATTTTCGCCACCAGGGAACTGCCGGTCGGGGTAATAACTTCTTTTATCGGCGGTCCTTTCTTTCTGTGGGTACTCAGCAGGAGGCGCGCATGGGAAGGATGAATTGCAACGAAGATTTGATTGCGGCAAACAACATAACCTTTGCCTATCAGCCCGGAAAGCAGGTTTTGAACGGAGTAAACTTCCGGCTGCCGAAAGGCAGCGTTGCGGCGATAGTCGGCCCTAACGGCGTCGGCAAATCCACCATCTTAAAAATTCTGTGCGGCTATCTGCAACCCGCATCCGGAGAAGTCCTGCTGGAAGGCAGACCGATCAAGTCCTATGACAACCTTGAACGCTCAAGGCTGGTTGCCGCCGTTCCGCAGAACATTTACGCACCAATACCATTCACGGTTGAACAGGTCGTTAAAATGGGGAGGCTGGCCCGTATTTCCCGTTATTCCCGGCTGACCCGCGAAGACAAGGAAGTGATAGCGCGCACCATGCATGATTTGAATATAGCTGTTTTTGCCGGAAGAGCTATCGGGGAACTGAGCGGAGGCGAACGTCAGCGGGTTATGATCGCCACGGCGCTGGCCCAGGAACCTGACCTGCTGCTGCTGGACGAACCGACTTCGCATCTCGATATCGGCAATTCCGCCAGAGTGATAAAAGCCCTGATCAACTGGCAGCGCCAAAAAGGCTCCTCGATCCTGATTGTGACCCATGATGTGCAAATGGCCGCAAGGGTATGCGAAAGAATCATCCTGTTAAAAAACGGGAATGTACTGGGAGACGGCAATCCGCATCAGGTTTTAACCCGGGAATCGCTGTTTCAGGCCTACGGTCACGGGGTTTCCTCGTTTATCAGTCCGATCGACGGCCTGCCGGTAATCCTCCCAGACCTGCCCGACGCGGAATATTAAACCTGCACAAAAGTCAATTTGTTTATTTCCACGCTGACATTTCAGCGGTGAAATAAGTCATCACGGTCGCATCAAAGAAAAGCATGCTTCCGACATGTCCGTCAACGAACAGCAGACTGTTGTTGTTGTGGCGGCGGAGATCGCTTGAGGTGCATGAGTTGGTATAATTATCCTGGTCACAATCACCGATATTGAACAATGATTCGGCAGTTTCCTCGACCAGCACAATGCGGCTGGCGGACATCTTCGCTTTGGCCAGTTCATTCTGATGCCAGCCGGTATAATTGTTGGCGGTGCCGCCGTCTTTGCCGTTTAATGCCAGTTCACGGACATTCATGGCGTAGGAAAATGAACGTTTGGTTTCGCGCGGACAGCGGAATATTTTGCGGAAGCTGTCAGGACTGGAGGCGCTGCTGTTCAATGCCAGCAGATAGGTCCAGCCATATGCGGAATTTCCGTTCTGGCCGTCTTTGGCTCCCCATGCCGGTGCAATGGTGATGGTCGGATAGCTGCCTTTGTTATCCTGAGCGTAATTGACTACCATCAGATTGACCTGATGCAGATTGTTGATACAACTGGTGCCAGCCGCCTGCAGGCGCGCCTTATTCAATGCAGGCAGCAGCATTCCGGCCAGAATAGCGATGATTGAAATCACCACCAGGAGTTCGATGAGCGTGAAATTGTACTTTTTTCTATGGTCTGCAAACATTATAAATTCCTTTGTTATTACTTTTGTTCTCTAAACCAGAGGGCATTAAATTTCCATCCGGCTGATTTGTCCTGATAAAGATCGCGGTCTACGAATATCCGTAACATAAATTTTTGTGTTTTATCTTTAGTCGTTACAGAAAAGCTGTATGAAACTGCGCTGCATTGAAAACCAGTGCGTCCAACCGGAATGTAGGTATCCAGTTTAGTAAATTTGCGGGGCGACGATTTGCCTTTTGCCAGAACATCGCACAAATTGGAGACTACTTTAGTTTTTGCTTCAACCGGAAATCTGTTGTTCCATTGAAAGTAATCCGGCTGTTGAGACCATTCGGTATATATCTGTTTGAAAAAAGCGATATCCCTGGCATCAACCTTCTTCAGAGCATCCTCAGCAACTTTCATAATGCGCGTCTTTTCTTCTTCGGTAACCGTAAGCCCGGAAAAATCGAATCCGTTCGCAAACCAGTAATCTGCAGAAAGCGCTTTGAACTGGCTGCGCCCGTCAGTCTCAATAATCATCTTTTCTGAAACATTGCCTTTCGGGGAGAATTTACTGAATTGTGAGTCGAATTTCAATTCATAACGTTTCATTCCGGCGGCGGCGTCCGGCAGCTCCTGGCGCACGGTAAGATTGCGCAATTTAACTTTGCCAAGGCTTTTACGGTCTTTCATAAACCAGTCAAACCAGCCATCGGAGTCAACCGCGCTTTTACGGCATACGTCAAAATCCTGCCGGTCGGCATTTTCCAGCCAGCTGACAGCTGAGTCTATCGAGAAATCATTGTAGCGAATTGTCATTTTCGGATTGAACAATCCGTACACCACCCAGCAGCAGATACCAATCGTAATAATTACGGTAATACCTGTTTTCAGGCGCGCATTTCTCTGCTGTTTCTTCGCGGCCGCATCCACCGTATCTTTAGCATCATTTTTACCCATATAACACCTTACTGTCATTATAAAGAACTAATTTAGCTTAAAACATCATAAACAAATGTGCACAATTTAAAGATTATATCTCAAAATTAAGATTCTGTCAAGATATGCAATTAATATAACAGCAAAAAACGTTTTTTATATAGAAATCTATACATCATGGAATTATACCGGTTTCACCGTTACCGGTTTCAGCCGTTCCGCATCCTCAATGACATTAACCGCCTTGTTCTCCGAATCGCCGGCGTCCGGATTCCATACGTCGCCGTCTTTAAGAAAAATCACCTTGTAAGCGCGCCTGCCAGGCATTCCGGCATATTCGCCACGCCGCGGTTCGATAGCAAGCTCGCGGCCGGAAGCCGTCCGCCTGCTGGTAATCCGCGTTATCGCGGCTTTACCCTGAAGATAATCCAGGCTGCCGCCGTCATCCTCATACAGTTCAAAAACAGAGTCGCCATCCGGGTAAACCAGCAGCGTCAGTTCTTCCCAGGGTGACTGTCCGACATAATCCATAACCGGAGCCAGCGGAATCACCGCTCCGCCTTTGACAAATAACGCGCCTCCACGGCGCGGCGGCAGTTCATACTCAAAATCCAGCGGCCCGTCGTACCGTCTGCCGGTCCAGAAATCGAACCAGACGCCGGACGGCAGATGAACATGGTTATTGAACGCGGTAACCAGAAAATTATCGCCGAAAAGATATTCGTTGGTAATATTGTCAGCAGCCGGATCGTCAGGACAAGCGAGCGGCAGGCCGCGCAGTAGCGGCATCCCCGAAGCATGAGCCTGATATGCCATCGAATAAATATACGGCAGCAGACGGTAACGCAACCGTGCATAAAACTTAAAAATCTCACGCAGTTCAGCCGGTATAAACCACGGCTGACGCCAGTAAGCCCAGTTGTTGAGCTGTGACCACGGCTGCAGGAAGCCGAAATGAATGCTGTCAGCGGCGAACACGCTCATATCGCAACTGGTGTTGCTATGCCCGCTCAACCCGTGATTGATCAGCGAAGTCAGCACTTTCGGGCCGCCGCCGGTATCGCCGGCCCAGGTGGCGGAATATTGCTGAATCCCGGCATACCCGCCGGATGTGTAGATCATCGGGCGCTGCCCGGTGTGGATGCGATAGCCTTGCGACATTTGTTTATTCAGTAAGACCGGATAAAGATTGTGCATCTCTTCGTCGGTCATGCCGTTGCCCCAGCAGCGGTCAGGATGTTCGTTAACCTGGAACGCACCGTCCAGTTTGAAGGCCCGCGCCCCGTTATCAACAAATTTCTTCAAATGCTCAAACCATGGTTCTTCCGGTTTGGTTATTTTATCCATGCGCAGCGGCACATGGCCGAAATGCTCGTCCTGCTCAAAGTCATCGGGATGCAGGGACGCCGGCTCGCCGCGCTCCGGCGCTACTGCTTGCCCGGCCTGACGCTCCTCTTCGAATGACAAGTCGTAATCGCAGCACAGCCAGAGACTCAATTTGAATCCCAGATGCTCGACCGCCCCGGTGAAATTCTCCCGTTTCGGTGCCCACGGCGCCATATAAAAACGTTCAGGATGCCATTTTTTCTCTGTGCTGAGATCATAGTATTCGCTCATCCAGCCCGGTTCAAGCCCGACCATATCGCAAGGAATATTTTCACGTCTGAAGTTGAGACAGTCCTCCAGCATGCCGCGGGCGTCAACCTGCTGGTTGCAGACATAATTAAGGCCGTATGCCCACAGCGGCAGCAGCGCCGGGCGGCCGGACAGCCAGGTATATCGCTCGAGCAATACCGGCAGCGTCTTCCCGATCAGCAGAAAAATATCAAACTCTCCATGACGTCCGCCGAATTGCAGAATATCGGGATCCGTTGCACCGACATCAAAATAGTGACGCCAGGTGGAATTGACGAACACTCCCCAGCCGCCGGTGGAGAACAGTACAGTTGCAGGAGCATAACATGCCACATTCCTGACCCAGATTCCAGCCAGATGCCCCCGCTTGTTGATCTGCTCGCGGGTTTCATCGCCAAGACCGTAAAATTTTTCTTCAGAAAGAATCTTGAAAGCCGCGCCGAATCCGTCTTCCGGAGAACACCATGCCGGCTTTACAGTTTCAGTAAGCAACTTACCGGCAGCAGTACTGATGGCAAAACTTCCATCATGCTTATTAACCCGCAAAGTCCCGGCGGATGTCTTGATTTCGACGCTGTCCGCCTGCTCCGCGCAAACGGCATCAGCCTGTTGCAAAGCATTCTCAATGATACGGTAGCGCACCAGCGTGGATTCAGGAAAATTGCCATCGACATCCAGACGCAGCCGCAGAATTTCCGGCGCCACGGCATCTACCCGCAGAATCCGGCCGCAGTTCAGTTTTACCTCAACAGTGGAATTAGACATGATAATGTAGTTCTCTTTCTTTTATGGATGTTCCCATGTTTTATAATCAGATTGAAATAAACAAATTATTTGTAAAGAGCCAATTTCAAAACTATTGGCTTTTTGCCTGTTAATAACTTTTTTTTTGCGTGTCAAAAACATTTTGACACGTCCGATGCGATTTTTTCCGAAAAATCGGACGGAACATGACTGCGATATTCCCAGCCGCGCAACCGACGCAAACTCGGATTCGTTTCAAGATTTTCAATCAACACTTTCGTTGTTGGAAGGTCATAAACAGCTTTCAAAATGAAAGCTCGCAATATGCTTTCACGGCTACTCATCGGTCGTCCCATACCGTTTCCAGCTTAAATTTACGCCGATGAAACGCGAAGGACGGACAAGTTCAACAACCCGCACAAATTCTTTCTGCTTTACTGTCAGTTCGCCATTTTTTCTCCTGCATTGGGAAAAGAGTCCGTTGGATACTGGTGTAAAGCTTGCTAAGTATTTCCATTTACGACCTTATTATAACTAATTTAAATTAGTTATAATATATGCCTTATTTATGGCTTTTAAAAAACTTATACTTGATTTTTTTCCATTATTCTAAAATTTTTACTTTTGAAATTACCTCTATATTATAATAATATGTCGAAGTTCTCATTAAAGTCAAACCTTAATGAGAACGATTGCGCATTCCGGAGATGATAAAATGGGGTGGTTACGTAGAAGCAGCCTTATTCAAGCTTCCTGCAATACTTTTGCGCGGGTCATGGATTTGAGGCCGGTACTTTTCTTATTCCCTATACACAACGCAATAAGATCGTTGACATCTGCCGTGGCGAGACATTCGACAGTGTCGGCGGCGCCGTAATAGATTTTTACTTCGCCGGAATCCTCCAGAATCATGCCGCCGGGGAAAATCACGCTGCCGCGCATGCCGTCGATTTCATAATTCTCTTCCGGCACTAGCAGCGGCTTGTCATACATGCCGATAATTTTAGATGGATCATGAAGATCAAGCAGCATCAACCCGCCGAAATATTCCTTGTTCCAGCCGCCGTGCCAGCTTAGCAGTTCCTTGTCAGTGTGTTTCCAGACGGCATGAAAGGTGGTAAGCCAGCCGGCATGAGTTTTGACCGGCGGGGCAGCCGGTCCGATCTTGCAGTTGCAGAACGGCACTTTTTCAGAACCCAGCAGCAACCGGCTGTTCCCCCAGTATTTACAATCCGGCGAATCGGAAATCCAGATGTCAAAGGCTTCCGGCACGCCGCGTCCGTAAATCGGGAACGGGCGTTCCAGGCGCACAAACATACCGTTGATTTTCTCCGGGAACAAAACCATGTTGCGGTTGTCCGGCACGGACAACGACAGCAGTTCAAATTTTTCCAGATCGTCAGTAACAGCGATTCCACCGCAAATGCCGTGACGGGTGTCGGCGGCAAAGCAGAGATAGCATCTCCCCTCGATGACGGTAAGCCGCGGGTCGTATACGCTAAACATTTCTTCCGTCAATGGAATCGGCAGCACAGGTTCCGGTTTGATCCGCCATTTAATGCCGTCATCGCTTACAGCCAGTCCAAGATTGATTTTAGTTTGCGGGAACGCGCTGGTTCCCCAACGATAGAGCATGTCTTCTTTTGTATAGTTGTAATCATTCCGGAACAACATGACATAATTGTCTTGATACCTTGTGATCCCCGCATTGTAAGTCAGCGTTGAGGTAAAAGGTATCATTGACGATTTTATCAATGGGTTGTGAGATGATTTCTTAATCACTGAACATTGAGTTAACTTCATTTTATTATTTTCCTTTTATTACATGAAAAAATACTATTTAACCACACTCAGCGAGCGGGAAAATTCGTCAGCGCTTACCGGCGCTTCCAGATAAATCAACGCCTCTCCATATACTGCCGGAAGCGGCAGCGGGTTTCCGTAGATATCGGCCCCGACGGCATTTTTGGCGGAGCTTGTCACCATGGATTTCGCGATGCCGGACCGCCCGAAAATCACGGCGGCGGAATTTGAGCCGTCACTGAAGATGTATACCGATAAACCGTCTTTTAAATCCCTGCGTTCGACAAATTTCTTATTTTCAAGCCGCAAAGTCATGGCCGCATTTGCAGCCAGCATCGGATGCGGATATCCGTCACCGCCAAGCAGCGCCAAAAAGCTTGCCGGTCTGGAGAGATTACAATAACAATGAGTGGAATAGAGAAATACTCTTTTTATGTTTTTTGCCAGAAGGCTGACGACGAAGCGACAGTTTTTATCTGCCAGAGCCGTATAATCTTCATCATTTTTCCAAGGAACTGCATATTTGTAAATCCCTGCATAATACAGCGAAGTATCGCAAGCGCTTGCCTCGCTGGCTGCGCCCTGTCCTTCGCTCATATACACCGGCTTGGACAACTTGCCGTTCTCCTTTGCCAGCACATAACCGATCGCATCGTTATAAGATGCGTCAATAATATTATTACTGCCGCCAACAAGCCGGTTCTCATATACATGAAAGTCAATCATATCGCAACTGCGCATCCCGCCCGCGTCATAGACGCCCCTGGTCCACTCATTTCCGCTACTTCCGGTTTTGGTATTGAACCCTGACACCTTGATATTCGGATCAACTTCTTTTGCCGCCTTATAAGCAGCCTCCATCAACCGGGCAAAATCAAGATCAGGATTTTTGCTGGTTGTATAGACGCCGCCCAAACATCCAGTACTCCAGAACGCCGCCATCCAGGGCTCGTTCCAGACAAAATATTCATCTATCACGCCGCGATATCTGGCGGCAACTGTTTTTACGTAGTTGCCAAAATCATCCATCGATAACGGCTGAAAATAATGATCGAAATAATTTGTTTTACGGTTCTCCGCCTCCTTGACCTTACTCAGATAACTGGCCCACCTGGGCGCGGTGCTGAAACTTCCGAAAATCTTGAGATTATGCCGCCGATAGAGCATAATGGCATCATCGCGAAACTGCCATTTTCCTTTTTCCGGCTCAAGTTCCGACCAGTTAAGATCATTGCCGACATCATGCAGCCGCACCCAGTTGCAGCCTGCTGCTTTCACCGCATTTAAACTTGGGGGAAACGCCATCGCATGAGTTCCGAAAGCCGACTCAGGCGCATCCTTGTTCCAGTACAACGGACGCGGCAGTCTGGTTATCACCAGTTCATTATACGGCGATATGGCTTTGCCATTTTTCTCAACATGGGTTTCGATCCGGAATTGTCCATAGCGCTGTTCCGGGAAAACATCGTAATTGACGGTTCCGCTATTACTGGATGAATCAAGCCTGATCACGGCCAGTTCTCTGCTCTCCCCGTACAGATTTGCCGCCCGGATGATTAAATCCGCTCCGGCATAATCGCCGGATACATAGTATTTTACTTCCGGTTTTTCATCCATGAACTGAATCCGGGCGTCGTCCGCATCGGATTTCGGCAGGGACAACGCCGTCTCACAATTTCCAGCGGAAGCATAATCCTGCGGAGTTTCACCGCCGGTTGCACGAAATGCGTCGACCCACAATGTGCCACGGCCTTCTATTCTCAGAGCGAAAGCCTTTGCCATCACATCCGGAGCAAACATAATTGTTTCCCGGCGCCATTCACTGCCGGCAGTAATTTTTCTCCTGGCAAGCGGTATCCAGCGGTTCGGCCCGACCACGCTGATAGTCCATTCGCCATTCCCTTTGCATGCCAGCGAAACCTGATTTTTCGCCAGCGGATTTGCCACATTAAATGGCTCGGAATACAACCCGATTGCTTTATCTGAGTCGGAAACCAGTTTCAACACATTTTCACCAGACGGTCCTTTTATAGTCGCATCGACGGCAACCGTGCCGGAAGCATTATCCCGGTCAATATTCCAGCCGCTCTGCAACCCTGACGGCAATCTGCTATTGCGAAAAAAATTCTTCTGGCTTTCTGGCGGGCGCGTTGATAACGCCGCCACCTGAGCGGACGAGAATTCTTCAAACTTTGCGCTAACCAAGTCCAGCGCCCCTGTATCACTCACATAAATAAACAAACCGAGTGGTTTAGCTGATTTTTCTTTTACTTGAAAAACCCACTCTTTTTTCTGCCAGCCGCTGCCGGGCTCCACTTGTGCGCTCCACAGGGTTGTATACGGCGGGGGAATCATACGGACACCGAAACTGACTGGACCGGAAATGGTATTTCGCAACTGCATACTCAAGCGGTAAATCCTGCCCGGTTCCAGTATTTCTACCGGAATGTAAAACTGCGCCGCCGTTTTGTATTTGGTTATGCTGAGTCGCAAGTAAGCGCCGCTTTCATCATTTTTCAGCTCGGTATGGGCTGTGCTAGCGGCCCA
>CAIMFA010000413.1 GCA_903840185.1 uncultured Lentisphaeria bacterium
AAAAAAAGAAGAAGGCCACATGACCTTCTTCTTCGTTTGCCTCAAGATTATTTCCTTAATGCATGCAACAGAATGCCAGCGCCAGCAAGCGTTGCGCCGATTGTCGCCGCTGATTTGATTTGTCCAGAATTCGCTGATTTCGTTTGTTGTCGCCGCTGATTTGATTTGTCCAGAATTCGCTGATTTCGTTTGTCCCTGAATTTTCTTATGAATCTTCTTCTTTTGGCGCGGAAGCGCCCTTTTTCTTCATTTTCTTTGAAAAAGTTCAAAAATAAATTATTTTCTTCGTTCATTTTCTTCTTCTTCGATCTGTCTATTCTTAATTTTTGAAAAATTTGGAATATAGGCAGATTATGAAGAAGCGATCCCATCCCCGAGTACGCAAGTGTCTTTGTTGCAAAACGAAATTTTCGCCCGGTCCGCACAATAAACATCATCAACGCTATTGCGGCAAGCAGGAATGTCAGGCGGCGAGTCACCGCGCCAGCTCAAGACGTTATCGGCGTCAACAGCGCAAAGACCCGGCTTACCAGAAAAATGAAAAAGAACGGGTAAAAATCTGGCGGCGCAAGCATCCCGGTTTCTGGAAAAAGAAAAATGTTGAAAAAACTCCGGGAAAAAATGAGGTGTTACGTGATTTCGGTCAGCTCGAAAAGCCCTCTGAAGACAAAGTGTTACGTGATTTCTTATTGTTTCAAAGCCATTGTCTTCAAGGGCTTGTGTCGCAATTAACCGGAGTGTTACGTGATGACATTGGCAGTCTGATGAACCACTATTATGATAAAGGCAAAGAGCTCTGTCCAGAGCTTGAAAAACAATTTTATCATGGAGTTTTTAGTTATGATGCAAAAGGAAATCATCAGTCCGGGGCAGCGGCGACGGCTGCCGGAGGGGTTCGGGTGGGTCGATCACCGCCTGGTGCGTGAAAATGTGATAGAAAACTTTAGCGCGGAATCATTGGCGCTGTATTTGTTCCTGATTACGGTCGGGGACGAGGACGGCGTGTCCTGGTATGCCGACGAATCGGTATGCCGGCGGCTGAATTTTACTGCTGACAGATTAAAAGCGGCGCGGCGCGAGCTGGCCGGCGGCAGACTTATCGCGTACCGGAAACCGCATTATCAGGTGCTGGAGCTTCCTAATCCTCAAGTTTCGAATTATTTCCGCAAAGCTCTGAGTACTGCTATCAGCAGCGATATACCGCCGGAACAGCGGCAGCCGCAGGGTACGGAAGGCATGGGGATCAGCCTGCACCCGCCAGGCGGAACCTATCGGCGTGACGCTGAAGTTTGCGATACCCTGCCAATTGCAGCGATAATCAATGCCATGGCCGGAGGCGCTGAATGAACTCTTACAATAAACACCGCTTAACTCATGAATTTGCTAAAAATGAAGGGTTGAATGCAGCACAGATTGCAGAGCGTTTGAACATCAGCGCCAGGACTGTGAGGCGATATTTGCAATCTGCCCGGTATTCGCCGCCGCCGGGGCGCGTCATTGCCAGAAAACTTGACCTTTACAAAAAGCGGATCAAGCAGCTTCTGGAACGGGAGGACTATACTGCGGCACAGATTTTCCGGATGCTCAAAGACGAAGGGTATTCCGGTTGTGAAAGCGTGTTGCGCGATTATGTTGCTCAAGTTCGTCCCCGTCGGCAAACCCCATACCTGACGCTCAACTTTGAACCCGGACAAACCGCGCAGGTGGACTTTGCCGAATGCGGGTTGCTCAATGTCGGCAAGGACCGGCGCAAGCTGTATGCTTTTGTGATGAGCCTGGCTTACAGCCGCATGGTCTTCGTCAAGTTCATCATGCGGCAGAGCATGGAGCATTTTCTCCAATGCCATCGCGAAGCCTTTGAATATTTTAAAGGCGTGGTAAAGGAAGTAATGGTTGACAACTGTAAAGTGGCGGTAATAAGTTCCTCTTCTTTCGGGATGCCGCAAATTAACGAGCGCTATGCCGACTGCGCGGCGCATTACGGGTTCAAAGTCGTTCCCTGCGGCGTAAGAAAACCTTATGAAAAAGGTCGTGTGGAAAGGAATGTCGGTTATCTGCGGACCAGTTTCCTGAACGGCCTGCCGCTTGATGGACTGGCGCTTGCGGCGCTGAATCACGGAGTCAGGCAATGGATGGAGAACGTCGCCAATGTCCGTATTCACGGTACAACTCACAAAGCGCCGCTGGAAATGTTCAAAGAAGAGAAAATGGCGCTGCAAACCCTGCCGCTGTTTCCCTATGACTGCGGCGTGATAAGCAGCGCCCGCGCCAGCAGCCAGTACCGGGTGGTATTCGAGTCGAACAAATATTCCGTTCCGCCGGAGTTTGCCGGAAGACGCATTGAACTTGGCATTTATCCGGACAGAGTTCTGATCCGGCATGAAGGCAAATTAATCGCGGAACACGCCAGAAGTTATGAACATAATCAGGACTACGGACTGCCGGAACACGATCAAGTTCTGATTGAACAGCGCCGCAAGGCAAAGCACGGCATAATCATGAAGCAGTTCATGGAGCTGGGGGCAATTGCCGGTACCTATTATCAGGGCATGCAGGCAAGACGTCTGAATCCCGGAACTCATGTCAGAAAAATCATGGCGCTGTCCGGCATTTATGGCCGCGACGACACCATTCGCGCACTGGAGGACGGCGCGGAAGCCGGAGCTTTCGGCAGCGATTATGTTGCCAACATTCTCGAAATGCGCCGCCGCGTCATGCCGCAGCCCGGCCCGCTTCACCTGAGCAGAAAATCTGATTATCTCGACCTCGAACTTGATGCGCCGGACATGAACACTTACGACATTGAATAGGAGCAGACCATGAGCAAACTTAAAAAGACGCTGGAGAAAAACCTTACCGAACTCAAATTGAAATATTTCTATGAAAATCATCAGGCCGCCGCGCAGCTTGCGGCAGAAACCCAGATGCCGCACCTTGAGTTCCTGTCAGAACTCGTTGACGGCGAAGTGGCGGAACAAAATATCAGAGCTTTTGAACGCCGCCTGAGTAACGCCAGGCTACCGTTTGAAAAATCCATGGACCAGTTTCAGTGGTCGCATCCGGGAAAAATCAACCGGCTGCAAATAGAAAATCTTATGCGGCTTGATTTCATCAATAAGCAGGTCAATGTCCTTTTAATTGGAGGATCAGGTTTGGGAAAGTCGCATATAGCCATATCACTGACCAGGCAGGCGTGTATAAACGGTTATAGCGCCCTGTTTACATCCGCCATTGAAATTGTAAATTACCTGACGGCGGCAAGAGCGGCAAATTGCCTTGACAAGGCGCTTAAACGCTATTTGAAACCTCAACTTCTGTGCTGCGACGAAATTGGCTACCTGCCGATAGACAAACTCGGATGTGACCTGCTTTTTCAGGTGATCAGCCAGCGGTATGAGCGGGGTTCGATGATTATAACGTCCAACAAACCATTCAAAAACTGGACGGAGATTTTTCACAATGACACGGCAGTTACCTCAGCCATTCTTGACAGGCTTCTGCACCACAGCGAAGTTGTTATCATTGAAGGAAAAAGTTATCGGATGAAAAACCGTAACAGCGAAGACTGAAAATATTCTAAACGCTAAACTTGCGGGGGCGGCAAAAGCTGTAACATTATTTTGCCACCCTGCATTTTTGCGCCTTAAACCACAACCGAAATACTGTCCTGCGATCCTTGCTTATCTGAAACTGCGACAAACCATTGCCGGTCGATAAACAGCGCACCCGCCAGGAATCAAACCAGTTATCAGAACAGTTCCGGCGCCGACAGCATTTCATAACCGGAGTAATCAACGCCGAATTCAAAGTAACCGAAAAACGCTTAACTCCCTGCTTGATTTGTCCGCCGGGAGCTCGCAATTCTATTGTCTGTCGGCGAAATCGGGACATTCGAGTTCAGCGAAATTGGGACATTTTCAGTCGGCGCTGACACTTGTCCAAAATGTTGTTTGAAAATCATATAAAAAAACTGAAATAAGCTGTGTTCAAAGGCTATCCAACGGCTCGGAGTGATTGTCCAAAATGTCCAAAATGTCCAGAATGGTGACTGGTGACTGGTAACTGGATACGTGCTAAGTGCTAAGTGCTAAGTGCTAAGTGCTAAGTGCTAAGT
>CAIMFA010000414.1 GCA_903840185.1 uncultured Lentisphaeria bacterium
ATATCAAATCGTATTTATTCTCTTTAGCTTTTTCAACAGCAATTACACCGTTGATAGCAATGTCAGTTTCTGCATTCCATCCTTCCAGTAACTGAGTAGCAAAAAAGATATTAAATTCTGTATCTTCTACAATCAGAATATTTTTTCCTCTTAAGTCCATTACATCAGAAGCTCGAACTGTTGTATTCTTTTCATGTTGAATACAGGATTTAAAAGTAACTGTAAAAGAGAAAGTACTTCCTTTACCTAATTCTGAATCTACTATTATTTCACTACCCATCAGGCTAAGTAGTCTCTTTGAAATAGCCAGTCCCAAACCAGTACCTCCAAACTGACGTGTAATAGATGAAGTAGCTTGAGTAAAAGCATTAAAGATAGTAGTCTGAGCTTCTTTTGCCATACCAATTCCAGTATCGCCTGCATGACCGGCAACGGCCGGGTCGGAGGGCATAGCACCAGAAGCCAATATGGACTGCCGGGACCGATTGATATAAAAAATGAATATTTTGTTGATATGCCGTTGAAGTTTGAGCAGAAAAGGATTTACAATCCGACGCTCGTCAGCGCCGGGGTATTCAATCAGGAACCGCTGCCCGGTTCAAAGCAGCAGATTGAAATATTTGTCACCAATGACTTGAATGAAAGCGGAGAGTTTAAAGTCATTCCGCAGCTCAGGTTTGGCGATCAGGTCACTGTCCTGCCGGAAATGAATTTCGGCAAAATCGGCGAAATGGCGCAGAAGTCGCTGAAACTGGAATACACTACACCCAAAGTTTCAGGCGTTAATCGCGGAAAACTGGAACTTTTCCTGTTTAAGAATGGTCAGAGAGCCGGAGATAATTTCTACAGTCTGATCGTCATTGATTCCGGCAAAATAAAAACTGTGCAGAAGGTGGCGCTCTATGACTCCTGTGAAAGCGTGTTTAAAGGTCTCAGCACCAGTACCAGCGCCAATGCGTGCAGAAATATGGGACTGAAAACCGATAATATATCGGATTTTAATAATCTTGATGATTACAAATATTTTATTATCGGCGCAAACAGTTTTGATCAGAAATTGATTGAAGCCGGAGAAAAAATTAACAAATGGGTCAAAAAAGGCGGGAGACTGCTTTGCTTTGAACAATCAATGTGCGGAACAATACCGTTTTTTCCGAATTACAGCGTGACTTCAGGCAGTTCGGCAACTTTTGTCAGTATGATCACCCCTCAGCATCCGGCGTTCAATGAGCTGGTTCAAAACGATCTGGACAGCTGGGCCGGAAATATGGGATATATGTATGATTTTGTATTGTCCCCTCTTGATGCGGGAGCCGTTGCTGTTGCTCCGACTACGACATTCCTGGATAAAGACAGCATAAAGCCTGTACTTTGTGATGTGAAACTGGGCGACGGGCAGATCATTTTCTCCCAGATGGCCGCAACCGGCAGGGTTGGCAGCGACTCTGCCGCCAGAAAATACATGAAAAATATTTTTGAGTATTTTCTGAACCCCGAGCCGTCAAAATTTGCGCTCAGTCTGCCGGAAAAAGACTTCAAGAAGATAATATATCTGGAGGAAAAAGATGCTCTCTTTGTAGATTTGAGCAAATTTGCCAATCAGGGCTTTGCCGATGATGTTGCCGGTGACGGCAAGGGCGGCTGGGCGGATCTTGGAACAGGATTCCCTGAAATCCCGACCGGCGTCACCAGGCTTCAGGGCGGCGTGCCTTTCAGTATTATCAATCCAGCTAAAAACAATGGTAAGTCGTGCATTGTGCTGAAGAGCAAAAAATGTCCGAATTTTCCGGCAAAAATTACCGGAATACCGGTTAACGCTGAATTGAAAAGCCTCTATTTCCTGCATACTGCGATGTATGCAGGCCCGGGCCCGGTTTTAAAATATATCCTGCATTATGCGAACGGGGCGACCCGCGAAATGGTCGCGACCACAGAAAACGAGATACCTGACTGGTGGTTTCCGAAAGACCGTCTGAACGCGACAGTTGTTTTTCAGCGCGACAGCAGAGGACTTTATATGAGTGAATTTATAAATCCGCTGCCTCGCGAGGAAGTAAAGTCTTTGGATATTGAGTCCTGTAATAATTCCGTCCAGTTTGTTATCGCAATCACCGGACGCAGGAAAATGACATCGGTAGTTTCCGGTGTCGGCGAGAAATAAGAGAAAAATATTATGCATCCGGAAAGATTGCGTGTTGAATACCTGGAAAATCCGCCGGGAATAGATGAACTGCTTCCGCGTTTTTTCTGGGTTATGTCAGATGACCGGCGCGGTGCCGGACAAACCGCATATCAACTTGAAGTCACGGCTGCCGGAAAAACGGTATGGGATTCCGGCAAAGTCGAAACGGATACTGCATTGCAGATTGTCTACAATGGCAGACCGCTTGCAGCGCGAACCCGTTATGAATGGCGGGTTCGTTTATGGGATATGGATGGCAAGCCTGGAGATTGGAGCTATACGGCCTGGTTTGAGACCGGCTTGATGGACAAATGGGTCGCGCAATGGATCAGAGGCTCCAATTCCGGCAGTTATTGCCAGCCGGCTACGTATTTCCGCAAAGAATTTTCTTTGAAATCCAAACCGCGCAAGGCCAGACTTTATACGACTGCGCTTGGACTGTATGTACCTTATTTAAACGGTGCGCCGGTAACGGAAAACTGTTTCATGCCGGGATGGACCGATTATTATAAACGGGTGCAGTATCAGGCTTACGACGTAACTGAGCTGCTGCATGGCGGCTGGAATGCTATCGGAATCATTTTGAATGAGGGCTGGTTCTGCGGACAGATTTCGCGGCTGTGGTCAACCGGGATTGTGAATTATGGCGACCGTCCGGCATTTCTTGCCCAGCTGGAAGTTGAACTGGAAGACGGTTCAATTCAAACAATCAACAGTGATGGCGACTGGCGATTCTCCAATAACGGTCCGGTCAGGGCGTCGGACATATATATGGGTGAAAACTACGACGCCAGAATGGAACTGCCGGGTTGGAATCGTGCCGGTTATGATGATCTCCAGTGGTTTCCGGCTGTCGTCGACGAACGGAAAATAAGAATTGATTGGAACTCCGGCCTGCCGGTACGCCGGATTGAAGAGCGGAAGCCGGTACTGATTTCACAGCCGTCCCCCGGCACCTGGGTTGTTGATATGGGGCAGAACATTACCGGACGGGAGAAAATAGTTGTTCGCTGCGCTCCGGCCGGAACCGAAATTTATGTTAAGCACGGGGAAATGCTGAAGAACGATGGCTCGGTGTATATTGATAATTTGCGTGGTGCCCGGGCTGCAACGCAATATATCGCCGCGGGCGGCGCTGAGGAAATCTACGAACCTTTATTCACTTTCTACGGCTTCCGGTATCTGGAGATTTCCGGCTGGCCTGGCGGATTGACTGAAGATCAGATTTCCTGTTATGTCATTCACTCCGATATGGAGCGCACCGGCTGGTTCGAATGTTCCGATCCGTTATTGAATAAACTTTACGAAAACGCCTGGTGGGGGCATCGCGATAATTATCTGGATGTGCCGACCGACTGTCCGCAACGGGATGAACGCCTGGCCTGGACCGGCGACACTCAGGTGTTTGCCCGCAGCGCGGCATATAATGCCGATGTTGCCGCCTTTTTTACCAAGTGGCTGGAGGATCTTGACCTGTCCCGGAACGAAGACGGCGAATATCCGCAATACGCCCCGTTTTACCGAAAAGACGGCTTTGTCGGAGCTGCCGGATGGGCGGACGCGGGACTCATCTGTCCATGGATTATCTGGGAAATGTACGGCGACAAAAGAGTTCTGGAAAAATATTTCGACTCGATGCTGGGCTGGATAAAATTTGTCGAGAAGAAGAGCGACAACCTGATTAGTTCGCAGGCCAGGTTCAAGGATCATTTGAATATCAACGCCGAAACTCCGGCAGATTTAGTCGGGACGGCGTTCTTCGCCGGAATGGCTGAGCTGCTGTCCCGGATTGCCACAATTATAGGCCGCAATGATGAGGCGGAAACGCTATTGGAACTGTTTGCCGGAATCAAACAAGCCTATGTGAACCGGTTTATCTCCCCGTCAGGAGAATTAACGGTAAAAACTCAGGCGGCGGCCGTTTTAACACTGTATTTTAAACTTGCTCCGGACGAATTCCGGCAGCAGATTGTGGATTATCTGGTTCACGATATTGTGGTCGAACACGATACACACCTGAGTACCGGTTTTCTCGGCACTCCATATCTGGCCCATGTCCTTTCCGACAATGGCCGTGCCGATATTGCGTATGCATTATTGCTTCAGAAAACCTGTCCTTCATGGCTTTTTCCGGTAACCCAGGGCGCCACCACCTTCTGGGAGCGGTGGAACAGCTGGACTAAAGACAGCGGCTGTTTTGCCGGGCCGATGAATTCATTCAATCACTATGCCTTTGGTTCAATAATCGACTGGCTTTACGGTGTCATTTGCGGTATTAAGCCTGTTTCAAACCAGCCTGCGTTCAAACATTTTCGCGCCGCGCCGCTGCCGGGCGGCAACCTCGATTTTGCCGGAATGGTATTCAATTCTCCTTATGGACTGATTGTGTCCGAATGGCGGAAAACAACGGCGGGAATGATATACAAACTGACTGTTCCGGCCAACACAACAGCGGAAGTATGTTTCCCGGCACATTCGCTGGCCGATATCAGCGAAAACGGCCGGCCGGTTGCCGCGCAGTTTGAAGTCGTCAACAGTGATTCAGTCCGGCCGGCAATAAAATTGGCGGCTGGAACTTATGAATTTGAAATAATACTGACAGGCTTTGAATAATGTATACGGTTTTTAAAATCATTGTAATATTAACTTTTTTATCGATTTTTCAGCAGGGATTTGCGCTTGATCTTTCCAGTTTCGCCTGGACTGCATTCTATGACAAATCCAGGAATGCAACAATTGAGCAGGTTGTTTTGCAATCTGATTCCGCCTGGAATAAGATTGTTCCAGGCAAGTTCTGGGAAGATCAGCAGATAAACGGCTGGCCAAAAGATGTCGAAGGGCAGGAAATAGTATGGTATCGCTGCCGCTTTGACGGAGCAGGGGAGTTTACAGATAACGGGGCGGTTTTTTTTGCCGGTGCGATAGATGATTGTGATGTCGTCTATTTGAACGGCGTGAAGATCGGCGCGACCGGGCCTGAAGTGCCGAACGCTTACCGCACCGCCCGCGCATATCCGGCACCGAAAGCCCTCTTCAAAGAAAAAGGCAATGAACTCCTGATTAAAGTTATTGATTCTGGAGGCAAGGGGGGCGTCAGCGGACTGCCTGTCGCATTCTACCCGAGAGAGATTTATGACGAGTATTGCGCATGGAGGAAGACGCCGAATCCGTTCGGTTTGCGAATGTATGAACAGGAGTTCTCCATCGTATGCGCCGACAATGCCGCCGCCAGACGCGTCGAACTTGATATTTGTCCGCTTTTCAACAACGCACAATGGGCATTTTCCGGACGCTGGGACGATGACAATGTCCGGCATCCGGAAATGAAAGAGCTCATGCGGAAATATGGCTGCAAGGCAACATTTTATCTGAATACATATCCGGGCGATGGTCCGTTTGTCATATCAAAATATTTTATGACCACCGCGCCGCTGCTGGCG